>JABMQB010000691.1 GCA_013203525.1 Mariniphaga sp. | reverse complement strand
TTATTTACCTTCCCGGCAGCGTGGTCAATTTTTTCATTTCTAAGCTCCATCCAGTGTTTACTGATTTTGCGAAAATCATTTCTCACATTATCATCAATCTTACTAACCAGTTCACTGTAGTTTTCAAGTTTACTTCCCTGGAACAGAAAATATTTCAAAATATACAAATTAGCACTATACTGCAACTGTAAATTATTACTCTGCGAACAAACCAACCATGCATAAAAATTTGCTTCGGCTTCGCTGGTTACTCCAAACTGATGAGCCTTTTCGTGAGCTAATATCATAGGGTATTGAACCGGCAACAAAAACTTATTCAAATGTATTTCGTTAAAAAATGGACCATAATACCCGGAAATTGCTGCACTGGCAAAAAACCGGCTAAAGGTTATTTTTTTGGCTTTCCGTTTACCCATCGGATAATTCAATTTTAAAAATTGCGATAACTCCTTATATGATTCTTCAACCAGATGATCAGCCTCATTAATATCATAGTTTTCAAAAGAAGAATAAGTATGGTTAACATCTGTAATTATTTCTTCCAGCACTTTTTCAAATGCTTCATTGCTTACTTCTGATTCTGAAATATTAAGTCGGGTATTTATATCGCTCCTGAAATAATTAAATCCCCATAGCCAGTAAAAAAGAATAATTACTAAGGATAAAACATTCAAGGTAATTTTTCCTGCGTTTTTTAACGAAACCTTTCTTAATAAAATTAAAAGCACCAATCCGGGAACTGAAACAATAAGCAAAATATATATAACATCATCAAGCGAAAAAGGGAAAATTCCGCTTATTCTTGAAAGAATGGAAGCAATGGCCGGATAAATTGCTCTGGAATAAACTGATTCAATCTTTTCGGGAATTGCTATTGCAATTCTTGAAATAATAATGGTGGCAAGTGCCATAAATGGCAACAATAACCAGCAATTAAATATTTTTTTTATATGTGTTTTTTTCATTCAATCATCAAAGAAACTAAAATTTTTATTCAGAAATAAAGGTTAATAAAACTTCAAAAAGTTTATAAACCCAATTTTATGTTGAGTTCGCCAAATTACTATCTTTAATTTTTTCTACAAATATGAGAATACATTTTATTGCCATAGGTGGAAGTGCCATGCATAATCTTGCAATCGCCTTAAAGAAAAAAGGATATGATGTTAGTGGCTCGGATGATGAAATTTTTGAGCCTTCAAAAAGTCGATTAAAAAAATATGAAATTCTACCTGAAAAAGTAGGTTGGGATACTTCCATTATTTCAAAAAAACTGGATGCAGTAATTTTAGGTATGCATGCACGGCAAGACAATCCCGAATTATTGGAAGCACAAAAACTGGGCATAAAAATTTATTCCTATCCTGAATTCCTTTATGAACAAACAAAACATAAAAAACGAATTGTAATTGGAGGAAGCCATGGCAAAACCACAATCACATCAATAATAATGCATGTTTTAAAAGAAAATGATATTCGATTTGATTATATGGTTGGGGCTCAAATTGAAGGATTTGAAACCATGGTTGAATTAAATCCGGATTCTGAAATTGCAGTTTTTGAAGGCGATGAATACCTTTCTTCCCCTATCGACAGACGTCCGAAGTTTCATCTTTATAAACCACATATTGGATTAATCTCCGGGATTGCCTGGGACCATATCAACGTATTCCCCACTTTTAAAAATTATGTGAAACAATTCAGAATTTTTACTGATTTGATAGAACCAAACGGAAGCCTGATTTATTATGACGGAGATATGGAACTTTCTCAAATTGCAGCTAATGCTGAAGTTGATGAAAAGATTAGCTATCAAACTCATCCTTTTAAAATCTCTGGCGGGATAACGACATTAATAACAGAATTGGGTGAAATAAATCTTCAGATTTTTGGAGAACACAATCTTCAAAATATTTCCGGAGCAAAAGCTGTATGCAATAAATTGGGAATTTCTGACCAGCAATTTTATAATGCAATCAAAACTTTTAGAGGTGCAGCACGCCGGCTTCAAATTCTTTCTGAGAATAATTCAACAACTGTATTCTTCGACTTTGCCCATTCGCCTTCCAAATTAAAAGCAACAACCGAAGCTGTTAAAAAACAATTTCCCGACAGAGAACTTATTGCCTGTATGGAATTGCATACTTTCAGTTCGTTAAAAAAGGATTTTTTACCTCATTACAAAGGTTGCATGGATTTCGCAAACAAGGCATTCGTTTACTTTAACCACTACACTGTAAAGCACAAAAAACTCGAGCCCATTTCGGAGGATCAGGTTTACAAAGCTTTTGCAAAAAAAGGATTACAGGTTTTTACTGATTCCAATGTATTATTTCAAGAACTTTCTGAGATGAACTGGAAAAATAAAAAC
>JABMQB010000690.1 GCA_013203525.1 Mariniphaga sp. | reverse complement strand
TGCCACAACAGAGGGGAGGAAAAATAAGGACGGTGAATGGGAAGATGCAACCGAGTGGCACAGAATTGTCATGTTCGGTAAACAGGCTGAAACGTGTAAGGATTACCTTAAAAAAGGAAGCAAGGTTTATATTGAGGGCCGTATTCGCACCCGATCATGGGATGATAAGGACGGAAACAAACGTTATACAACAGAAATTTATGGCGATGTTTTGCAAATGCTGGGTAAACGTGATGACCAACCAGGAGGAGGGCAAAGTGAATATCAGAATGGTAATAATACTAAAAACCAATCTGCTGTTGAACCTGATACTGTACAATCGCCTGAAGAAGATGATTTACCGTTTTAATTCAAAATATTAACCTTTGGAAGCAGGCCAGGCACTATCTTCTGATCCCTCATTTGGTTGGAGTATTCAATTCCAGCCGGTTTCAATTGAAACAATAGTTGGAGGAGTTGTTATAATTTTACTGTTAATTATTTCTGCCCTTATTAGTGGTTCAGAAGTTGCCTATTTTTCACTTAGCCCTAAAAATCGGAATAAATTAAAAAAGAATAAAACAAAGACAGGGAAGATTACTTTAAAAAATTTAGAAAAACCAGAAAAACTTTTAGCTACAATATTGGTAGCCAACAATTTTGTTAATGTCGGGATTATTATATTAAGTGCATTTATAACTTCCCGAATTGTAAATTTTAGTAATGCCCCAATTATAGAATTTCTGTTTCAAGTTGTAATAATTACATTCATCCTTTTATTATTTGGTGAAATTATTCCAAAAGTTTATGCAACACACTACGGACTTGGATTTGCTAAATTTATGGCTATTCCATTAAATATATTAAGTAAAATTTTTAGCCCCATAAGTTCGATGCTTATTCAATCAACCTTATTTGTAAATAAAAGATTGTCTAAACACAAAAAAAATCTTTCAATATCTGATATCTCACAAGCTCTGGAACTTACATCAGATAAAGAAATTTCTGAGGAAAAGGAAATTCTTGAAGGGATAGTCAAATTTGGAAATAAAAAAGTGGTTGAAATAATGAAATCCAGGGTTGATGTAATTGCCATCGACATTAAAACCCAATTGGATGAAGTAATTGAAATAATTAAAAAATCAGGATTCTCAAGAATACCGGTATACTCCGATTCGTTTGACCAGATAAATGGGATATTATATATCAAAGACCTGCTTTCTCATGTCCATAAGGGGAAATCTTTCAAATGGCAATCAATAATCCGCCCACCGTTTTATGTTCCCGAAACCAAAGGCATAAACACATTATTGGAAGAATTCAGAAAAAGAAAAGTCCATTTGGCAATTGTTGTAGATGAATATGGTGGATCAGCCGGAATAGTTACTCTTGAAGATATTCTTGAAGAAATTGTTGGAGAAATTGTTGATGAATATGACGAGGAGGAAACATTGTTCACAATACTATCAGAAAATAAATACATTTTTGATGGAAAAACTATGCTTGTGGATTTTTACAGAGCTATTGATTTGGATGAAACAATTTTTGACGAAGTAAAAGGTGAAGCAGATACTCTGGCCGGATTAATACTTGAGCTCGAAGGTGAAATACCTGCTTTGCATGAAAAAATTGAATGTAAAAATTTTATTTTTACAATAAATGCTGTAAACAACCGCCGTATTGAAAAAATAAAAGTTGAAATTCAATAATAATCTCTTCTTTTCGTTTTTAGTAAAATTATTATGGAGAAAAAGTTTATTATATTAATCCTGTTTATTACACTTCTTTTAGGATGTGAAAAAAATTATACTCCAAAACCCCGAGGATTTTTTCGAATCTCTTTCCCTGAAAAAACATATATTAAATTTGATTCAAATAAATTCCCCTATCAATTTGAAATTCCTCAATATTCAGAAATTCTTCATAAAAAAAACAATGATGGCTTATTTGATATTAATATTTCATTTCCAGATAATAAAGCTGATATACATATTACATATAAAAAAATTTCAGAAAATTCCGGATTAGAAAAATTGGAATACCTGCTTGAAGATTCAAGGACTTTAGCTTATAAACATTCGATAAAAGCTGATGCAATTGAAGAAAGGCTTTTTATAAATCCTGCCAGCAAGGTTTACGGAACGATTTATTTAATTGAAGGGAATGCGGCATCACCCATGCAATTTTACCTGACTGATAGTGTTAAGCATTTTTTGCGCGGATCATTTTATATTCGTGATATCCCGGATATTGATTCTTTGCGGCCTGTCATTGAATTTATTGAAACAGACATTATCAGATTAATAGAAACAACTTCCTGGAACTAATGCCATATATTAAAAAAATAAAACTGGATGAGGGTATAATCGGGATATGGGAAAAAACCGAAACAAAAGAAGATTTCAATTCAATTATCACAGAACTTGTCAATGATTCCCGATACAAAAAAATAACCTATCAAAAAAGAAAGGTTGAATTTCTGGCAACCCGTGCTTTACTTGCTAATCTAATTGGTGTGTACACTCCAATTCATTACAAAGATGATGGGTGCCCTTTTTTAAAGGTAAAAAATTTAAATATAAGTATCTCACATTCAGAAAACCTCATTGCAATTATCCTTCATAAAAAAAAGGCAGGTATTGATGTAGAAGCATTAGGTAGGCCTCTCGAAAAAATAGCAAATAAATTCCTTTCTGAAAAAGAAATAGATTTTATAAATAATTCTGAATCAAAAGAAAAAACACTTTTACTTAGCTGGTGTGTGAAAGAAGCTGTTTTCAAAATTATTAATGAGCAAGAAATTAATTTCAAAAATCAAATTATAATTGAGCCGTATATTACTGATAATAAAGGTGAAATTAATGTTGCTTTTTATTCAGCAAATAAAAGTCAGCATATACGACTTAATTACTTTTTCTTTAAAAACAATGCCATTGTTTGGTGTGTTTAATAGAATAAAAGTCAGATTATGAAAAAACCAATTGATCAAATACTTATCATTTTCGGGGCATCAGGCGACCTTACAAAACGAAAATTGATTCCAGCATTATTTGAACTTTATATGCAAAAAGTATAGAAAGCGGCAATGTTTCGACAATAGTGCGGACCTTGAAATTTCGAGGATTATCGAATATTAGTCCGCAATTATTCAGACAAATCGCACTATTGTAGGAACCGGCAAGAAGTCCTCGGTTTTGATGCGGAGGTATTAATGAAATTGAAGTTATCGGAACCTTCATAGACC
>JABMQB010000069.1 GCA_013203525.1 Mariniphaga sp. | reverse complement strand
CCCCAAACCGATGTTGTTCATCGATAACGACCAAACCCAGGTTTTTAAATTGTACTACTTCTTCAATCAATGCGTGAGTCCCAATTAAAATAGGCAATTCACCTGAAATCAGCATTTCATGTAAAACTTCCCTTTCACTGTTTTTGGTCGACCCAGTAAGCAATCGTACCTCAACATTCATCCCAACCAAAAATTTTGAAATTGAAGTATAATGCTGCTGAGCCAGAATTTCAGTGGGAGCCATAAGGCAAGCCTGAAAACCATTGTCTAATGCCATAAGCATTGTCATTAAGGCCACAAGGGTTTTACCACTACCGACATCACCTTGCAAGAGCCGGTTCATCTGATGGGTGCCGTTCACATCAACCCTGATTTCCTTTATCACTTTTTTTTGAGCATTGGTTAGTTCAAAGGGTAAAAAATCATTATAAAATGTATTGACATTATAGCCAATTTTCGAAAAAGTAAATCCTTTAAATTTATTTTCACGTTGATGCTTTAAAGCCAAAATCTTTAATTGCACCTTAAAAAGTTCTTCAAATTTTAACCTGAACCGAGCATTTTTAAGTGCAATTGTGTTTTCAGGTTTATGAATATTTTTTAAAGATTCTTCAAGCGACATCAATTTAAGTTTATCAATAAGGATTGATGGCAATGTTTCCTCAATCTTCCCAGTAATTTTCTCAAGTAATATTAGTTGAAGCTTATTAATCACTTTAGAGTTAATAAACTTCTTTTTCATATTTTCAGAAGTAATATAATATCCCTGAAAAATACCCGAAGGTTTTAGTACTTGTGTTCCTTCCTGTTCGATTTCAGGATGAACAACATTTATCCTTTTGTTAAATTCTGAGGGCTTACCAAAAATGGTATATTCAATATTAAGCTTCAAGTTTTCCTGCTGGTATTTAACACCTTTAAACCATATTAATTCGAGCCAACCTGTATCATCACGAAACCGTGCTACGAGGCGCTGTTTATTGCCTACACCAACCGTTTCAAGAGATACTATTTTACCTTTAACCTGTATAAAAGGCATTTGAGAATGAACCTCTTTTATTTTATAAAACTTAGTACGGTCTATATATTTATAGGGATAATAATAAATCAGGTCGGAGAAAGTTTTTATACCAAGTTCCTTTCCAAGTAGTTCAGCCCTTTTCGGACCAACTCCAGAGAGAAATTTTATATCCTGATCTAAGAATCCTGGCATTTTTATTGAGATAATGTTCTGCTTAAAACAAACCGTTTATTAAAATTAATTACTTCGTATTTTATTCTTTCGGTTTTTGTAATTTTGAAAACTTAAATTTATAATTATTATCCGAAAATATTAATCCTAACAACAGAATGAAACCAATCAAAAGCGATAAAAGCGGAAGAAATATACATTCGCCTTTCATTTACAGGCTGGTTGCCAATGTGTTATTTTCTCCTTACCCTTTTTATGCTTTTACCGAAATCGAATTAATATCAAAAAATAACCAGGAAAGTAAGAATTTACAATTGATATTCAGGTTAATTAACCACTTTCAGTTTGATCAGGTTTATATGCTTGAAATTCAAGATCAAAATATCAAAAAGATAAGTAGGATGGCAAAATCTGACATCCAAATTAATTCTTCAGAAAATATAAAATATGAAGATAAAATTGCAAATAGAAATGAATATAAAAGGCTTGTAATAATTAATAATTCGGAAAAAATATTAAACAAAAACCTATACCCAAAAACACCAGAAATCTGGGTATTGCTTGATATTAAGGATTTAAAAACTAAAGAATGTTTTACAATGTTAAAAACTCAAAAAGAAGTACAAGTTACAATCGAATTAAATCAACTGGGAATAGTTATATTTAATGAAATTTTTGAAAAGCAAAATTATGTAATAAAACATTAGTTTTGTTTACTGATAAGAAAATAAATATAGATCTTCATGGAAAGTATAATACATTTAGAATCAATTGTAAAAAACTATAAAGTTGGGACTCAGATAGTGCGTGCACTGCGCTCCGTTTCTATCGACATTTCCGAAGGCGAATATGTAGCGATTATGGGAGCCTCGGGTTCTGGTAAATCAACATTAATGAATATTATCGGATGCCTTGATACTCCTACAAGCGGAACTTATATATTGAATGACAAAGATGTAAGCCGCCTGTCAGACGATAACCTTGCCGATATCAGGAATAATGAAATCGGATTTATTTTTCAGACCTTTAACCTTCTTCCACGTAGTACAGCCCTTGATAATGTAATGTTACCTTTGGTTTATGCAGGAGTCAGAAAACAACAAAGAATATTACAAGCTGAAGAAACTTTGGCTGATGTAGACCTTGATGACAGGATGACTCACCGCCCCAATGAATTATCGGCGGGGAACGCCAGCGTG
>JABMQB010000689.1 GCA_013203525.1 Mariniphaga sp. | reverse complement strand
ATGGCACACATACCACAACCGATACATTTTTCAATATCAATTCCAACGCCGTACCAAGGTTTTGTTTCATCAGGTTGGTTTGCAGCAAAAATTATTGCCGTAAACGGTTTTAAAGCCGAGGTTGCCAATATGGTTCCGGTCAAGGCAGCCGACTTTTTCAAAAATTCGCGTCTTGATGCGTTTAATCTTTTAGTTCCCATACAGCATGTGGATTATGGCAATCGATACAATTTTCCCTTTCAGGATAGTGTAATTTTATATCTACCTGGTTTATAACTTCTATCCTACGAGCAGGATTTAAATTGTGGCATTTCCCGCAAAAATCTCTTGAACTCTGTTTTTCAATTGAAGCAGGTTCCATATCATCGACATGTTTTGAACCTGGTCCATGACATACCTCACAACTTAAGCCTGAATGCATATCAGATTCAAGTTGTGCTCCTTCTGTATCATGGCATTCAACGCATATTGCTTTTCCAACATGGTTTATCGGAAGAGCTGCAATCTCATCCATCGAATCAGCCCTGTAATACCCGTATTTCCCAAATGATTCAGGAATAAGAAAATGGCGAACGACAAGGAAAAGACTTATAAAAACGATAAAAAGTGGTATCAATGTCTTTAACTGGACAGGCATAATTTCAGTTTTTGAATTATTTCTGCGTCCAAGTTAAAATATTTATGCTACAAGCAAAGTAGGATAAAGAATGATATAAATCAATGATAAAAAAGATATTTTGCAGATTGCAATCCTAGATTTGAAATAATACTAAATAAATAATGAGTTAAAAAACCAATAGAATATGGTGAATTGTGGTTTTTTGAGAAATATCCTTTGGTGAAATAAAAAGTCCGTTTTTAATAATTCCGAATACAGTACTTTTAAATTTCAAAACTAGCTAAGCTGAGGAAATATTATTTTATATGCTTTTTCAAATCAATATCTAGTTTTTTTAATTCCTTTATTGCCAGTTCTGCAACTACTTTTGCACCCTTATTATTAAAGTGTGTATTATCTTCTTTTCCTTCGGGATAGTTTTTATGCCCTTTTTCAACCCACAAAAAAAGTTCTTTTGATTTTTCAGGACCAGTAGAAATAACCAAATGTTCGGTAAGTATTTGCAAATCAATAAGCGGGGTATTTAAATCTTTGGCAACAGAACGGCTTACTTCAGGATAAGCACCATGTGTATCAATCAATGTCCCAAAATCGTTGAAATTTCTTCGTACAACCGATGTACATAAAATCGAGATTGCCCCTTTTTCACGGGCTTCTGAAACAAATTTTGAAAGATTAGCCCTATAGCTGGAATATGGGTTTGTGTACCGTGAAGAGTCTTTAAATTTCTGATCGTTATGCCCAAACTGGATAAATACATAATCACCATTCTTTAGTTCTTCTAAAACTTTTTGCCATCGACCTTCAGTTATAAAACTTTTTGTACTTCGGCCGTTAACAGCATGATTTTTAATTACTGTATTATCGAAAAAAAATTGAGACAATGCTTGTCCCCAGCCGGTTTCCGGAAATTTATCAGGTTTTTTGTCAGCCATGGTTGAGTCTCCAATCAGGAAGATTGATAGTTTTTTTTGTGGCTGAACTTTGAATGAAACGCAGCAAATAGTAATTAGAATAGAAAGTATAAAAACAAATCTTTTCATAATCGTAGTTATTTGACAATATTAAATTTACTTACAGATATTGATTCCGGTGTTATAAGCCGAATGAAATAATAGCCTGTTGTAATATCGGGTAGATTTAATTCATATCTGTTTAATCCAAAGCTTCCAATTATTTCATTTTCAGAATATATTTTAATTCCATTGATGTCATAAATTTCAACTGAAATAATTCCTTTTGTTGGCATGAAATATTCAAGGTTCAATTTACTAGTTGCTGGATTGGGCCATAGTTTTAATTCATTCTGAGTTTTTGAAATTTTATTTGAAGATGTGATAACTGATTCTAATACACCAACACCTGCATACAATTGAATAGATTGAGCTACTGTATTAATTTCTTCCAATGTATAATCATAAGGTATGTTACTATCCCAATATTCACAATCAACCGGGTCACTAATTTGATTGTCGTTTTCAGAACAGGATCCTGTATAAATATTTCCGCTGATACATGCGAAACCATGCCCGGTAAATTTATCAGTGGCAATTGGAATATCAACACTTTCGAAGTGGTTATTTTCAATTAAGGCGTGTGCTCCGTTGCGGACAGCAAAACCATAATCGCTTATATTTTCGAGATAGTTATTAAAATAATGGATGTACCCAAACCGGAGGCTTGGATTACGTCCATCGGTATTTGAAAACCAACAATGGTAGACTGTAACCTCAAGGTTGGCATCCTGCGAACCATTATTGTCACTATGGCCTATGAGCATAGTTTTCATGTGATCATGTAAGTAACACCACGAAACAGTGACATTGTGCGATCCTTTTTTGATGTCCAGTAATCCATCATATGTATCAACTCCGATTCCAGCACCTATTTTGCTATGGAATTCGCAATGGTCAATCCAAACATGGTGGCATTGGTCAATTGTTAAATCATCATTCGGATAAAAAACTTCATGCATTTTTAAATTTCTAACTATCACATTATCATAGTCCCAGATTTTGATGGAAACATTTTTTAATTCAGCATATCCTCCTTCTGAATTTGGATCACCAAATATTGAAATATTTTTACCATGTTTTATACTTATCTCCGCTGTAGTTTCTGCTTCCAGATAGCCTTGAATTATTGCAATTTCCGGGGTAGTGTTATTTTGCCGTGATGCAGCCCAACTTTGTAACTGGCTGATTGAATTTATATAAATTATTTCACCTCCTTCGCCACCGGTGGTTGTTGTATAACCTTCACCGCTTTGTGTCGCATAGCCAATCATTGAAAAATCAGGTTCAGGAACTTCAACAGTTATCTGTTCAAAAGTTGCTGTTATTGTTTTATCACTATCCATAATGATAGTAATACTTAATTGATCACCGGTGGTATCACCTCCCCAGCCAACAAATTTACCATCGATATTGGCAGTTGCAGTTAAGCTCACTTCCTGTGCTTCAAAAAAAGTTGTTTGGTCAGGATTTAAAACTATTGCTCCAGGTCCGTTAACCGATAAATTCAATGAATAAGAATTTCCTTGCTCTCCCGAAATATCAAAATAATCGATATTAGGACCTCCATCAGATCCGGTTGAGGTACATTTTAAGGTATTAATTCCTTGATTAAAACTGGCAGTAAATGAAATTGTATCCCAGATTGTCCAGCCTCCGGTTGGTTCAAAATTAACCGAAGTTATTACTTCTTCATTAAGTTCTATTTCCATTGGACGCATATTGGTGCTTCCGTTGGCAAACCTTATTTTAACAGTTTGCTCACCTGCACTTGCCATGCTTACGATTAGCTCCAGATAACTACCCGTTTCATTATCAAAGTTAATATATGAATCTCCGGAATAACCAGCATTTTTAGTTTCAGTAACTGCTTTATATAATGTGGCTGTTTCTGCCTGATAAATAGTTCCATATCCCGATTTTGTGGTAATTAAAATCGAAATTAAAAGTACGTAGAATTTTATTCCTCTCATTAAAAAATCTCCCTCAAAAAATTAACTACTAAATTTTCAGTTTCATTAAACCATGGATAAAATAACCAAAAAGGGTGGGGTGTTTCCATTATGGTATGAACATCAGTAAATATATTAAATTGTTTTAAGTTCTCTATCAATTCATCCCTGCCGGCATGATAACGGGGCAGCGAACTATTTATAAAAAGAATTGATGGAGTTTGTGCACCAGCATAATTAACCGGCGATGCTTCGATCCATTTTTCAGGAATTTGTTTGTACGTGCCACCAAAATAGTAGGCTCCTGCCGAAGGTTTTGCGGGATTGTTGTCTTTGCCACTTTCAGCCGGATCGGTAAAATCAATAATTCCGTCGATGTTGATAATAGCCTGCACTTTTGCAGAAATTCCCTGAAATCCGGAATTTTTATCTTCAAATTTTGAAAGGCTTCCGGTGGTTCCCAGAAAAGTAGCATTTGTAGCACCCGATGAACACCCCAGTACTGCAATTCGAGTGCTATCAATATTATAATCCGAAGCATTTTTCTTCAGGAACTTAACTGCTTCTTTTAAATCGTGAATGCCAGCCGGGTATAACGCTTCAGCCGACAACCTGTATTCAACCGCTGCTGTTACGAAACCTTCCATTGCAAGTTTTTGCGCCAGGGGAACCATATGTGATTTATTGCCCGAGCGCCACCCGCCGCCATGAATTAGCAATACAGCAGGTATAAGTGATCCTGGTTTTTTTAAGGGAGAAAAAATATCCATATGGATTTTTCTACCTTCAATTTCACTGTAAATAACATTTAGGTCGGATAAAAAATACTCAGGGTTAAAGGATTGAACTGGCCTTGCATCTGGAAATTGGTTTTTAATTTTTTGAAAGGCACTATACACTGTAAATGAAGTATCAGTTGGGAAATCCTGAGTGACCTTTTGCGAAAATACAGCAAAAGGGATTAATAATATAATCAGGATTAGTGCTTTCATTTATTTAATTAAAGCAGTCCACTATTTAGTAATTTCAGTTGTGTGTTTAGAAATTCTATAAAATCAGCTTCTGTTTTAACTCCCGAACTATCGTGCTCCCAGGCTGCCCCAGAATAATAAGTAATATTATTATCTGTCGGTTTTAAAACTACTACTTCACTAAGTTCGTCATTGCATATTTCTATTAAATCTTTTTTTTTATAAAAAACAGCCATCCCTAAATTGTCTTCCTGAAGAGTTTGAACTCCAAATGTTGCCAGATAAGCCCAATCACCTTCATTTTCAGGGGAAGATAAAATCACAGTATTTTCATGTTTTACAATTCCTGTACAAATATTTTCTAAAGGATTGGATAATTTAAGGTCGTTTTTTGTAAGAAAACTTCCGGCACGAATTGATAAAGTGGCAGTTAAATCAGTTTTTCCTTCAGCAGTTTCCCAGCCTGTATAATACCAATTTAACCATATAATGCCGCATTGAAATAATCCAAGTATTTTTTATTGTGAGTAATTGACATAATTTGT
>JABMQB010000688.1 GCA_013203525.1 Mariniphaga sp. | reverse complement strand
TCTTCACAATCCGAATATTCATAAAAAAGTGTTTCTTCCGGAAATAGCGGTTTTTCCCGGCCAAAATGTTCGCCATCCGTTTTATATTCAAAGGCGGTCTGTACAAACCTGAGAATAATATTAACCGCTTCCGTTTCAGATTTATTTTCAATGAGAGGTCTAAAGGCAACTAAAAATGAGTAATCAACCGATGGCGTTACCCTGGAAGTAAAATAAACTTTAAAATTTGTTTGTGGATAATATTCAAAAAAATCGATTGCATCTTTATAAAAGATGACAGGAACTGTATAATGTGTATTTTTATATCTAAAAGAATATTCTCTTTTTATTTTCTGGTTTAGAAAGACTGGCGATTTGTCAATATTCATACTTAATAATCTATTGGAACCGGAGTATTCTCTTTCGTAGGTATATATTGCTCCACCACTGCTTGTGTTAACATCATCCAACGATAAAATAAAATATTTCCGGCTATTTAATATCAAATAAGACGTCGAATATAACATATTATCTGTAGGTACGAGCAGTAAGATATCCAAATTATTATACCCGATTTTAATATCATAACCCGCTTTTGACATCATGAACCATGTAAACAGATTGCTTTCGTTATTCGATTTTCTGAATATTTTCATCCCTAATTCATGCAATAGCATTATGAATCCCCAATCATTAAGATTCATGCTGTTTTTATATGATAATGTCTGTTCAATAAGAGGTTTATAATCGGACGAACTTAACAGTTCCCAACATTTGCTAATGGTTTCATTATTAATATTTGATAAACCAAGAGTTTTCATTTTAACATCAAATTCCAGATCAAGTTGTGCGGTAAAGAAATTTAATTCAATCTTTTCCTTGTGGATATTTTGTCTAAAATTTGATTTAATAATTGGCTCAATCTTTTCTTGCTTATGTTTTACCGGGACTGATATTTTTTCTACCTTTTTTCCGGTGTAAACCACATCCTTTTTTTCTTCTGCGATTGGAATTGTTTTTGGTTTAGGTTTTTCATTACGAACTTCACCTTTAAAGGCCTGAAACATTCGCCAATCTTCTTCCAAAAACTTTGCAAATTCCGCATCGTCCTTGGCAATAAAATCCTGCACTGCTTGCTCACTCTGGTTAATCTTCTCCTGAGTCGCTTCTTGCAGCTTGCGCATCATATCCTCAACATCTTCCTGTGATTGAAGAACAGAAATCAACAGAAAAATAGCTACAAAACAGTATTCAATTTTCCTCATTTATATTCTCCTACCCTTTTTGCTAATATTTTTCTATAAATAAAAAGATTCCAGTAAAACATATTCTTAAGGACCAAACCATATTACCAGATAAGCAACACCTTTCTTTGGGATTCTATTATCAAATGCGGGAATGAACCTTGCGTTTCTTGTTACCTCAGTAATTTTTTCCATACATTCTGAACAATTCTCGGGAGCACCAAATATTTCAAAATCAGTTACATTACCCTCTTTTGAAATAATAAAACGAATATTTACAATTGTATTGATATTATTATTTTCGGCAACTTCAGGGAAGCTGGGAAGCGGAAGGTCATTATATACAGGCTCATGATAGTATAAATACCCGCCTTTAAAATAAATAATATACTTTTCCGGTTTTACATCATACTGTTTTAGAAAATTGAGTGAACTTCTGTCCAATGAAATATTTGCATAACGGGGAAATTGATCAAGAGGTATATTAAATTCTTCAAGAAGTAGAATTTTCTCTTGACTAACTCCCGATAAAAAACTCCCATAATATCTGAATGCCACTTGGTTCTTTTTGCAAAACAAAATTCCTTTAGGGGAGATACTATATTTTAATGCTTCAATGATATCTTCTTCTACAATATTATTTTTATGATATTCGATCCATAAATCAAACGGGATTGAATACTTATCATAGATTGTTGCGAACTGTATATTAATTTTTTCCTGAAGATAAATACTCCAATATTTATACGGGATTAAGAGTTGGGAATATTTTCGCAAGATATTTCTCTCTGGATTCGACTCCTTTATTGCTAACCAATAATTTATCGGAATATTGAGGTTTTTGTACAAATGTATATCATCTATTGCTATTCTGGCATTGATTAGGTCAATCCACAGAGTATCCGGGATTTCATTTTCATAAAGGACAATAAGGAGCAAATTTGAGTAATTTTGATTTTTAAAATGCGACCATTTCTCGTAAGGAATATTAATACGTTTATAAACTTTTATTTGTTCAACAGTAAAATTCTCTGGTGCAAACTTTTCCCAATATTTTAAAGGGATTTCATAATCATGAAATTCTTCTAACGTTCTTATTGATATTCCCCTTATCCATAAATCTACGACTGATCTAATTGGTAAACCGTATTCAATACATTTAATAAGATATGTCTTATTAATTTTGATATCTACTAATGTTCCCCAAAATTCTGCAGGTACATTATGTTCAAGAAGAAATCCGGTGTCTTTACTTCTTAAATATTCATTCTTTACGGAATTGCTATCTTTTATACTAATTTTATTTTCTTTATTTGCCTGGCTAAAATATTTTAGAAATGCCATCGAATCAATTGGGATTTGTTCTACTATTCCATCCAGATAATCATCTTTGTTTTGATTGAATTCGATTAATCGATTGTTAACAAAGTATAAAAAATTAGTCATCAATCGGATTTTCCGGTGTTGATAAAATAGAAATACTGACACTGCAAATGCCCAAATGAGAAAAATAGTAATTAGTATGTGTTTTTTTCGCACTTTATAAAATATCTCGATTGTGTGTCAACTATAAAATAGCATGGCGATTTTAGTTCAAAATTAGTCAATCAATTTATTAGTTGGTGTTTTATGCAGGTCAATTTGGATATTTATCCACATACCAACATCTTTATTTTTTAATATTCCCGAAGTAAAAAAGGTTTGTTTAATTTCATTGTTTATCGCATTTGTCCACTCATCGGGATATTCAACATTATTTCTAAAGTAACAGGTAGTTAC
>JABMQB010000687.1 GCA_013203525.1 Mariniphaga sp. | reverse complement strand
GTATACCGCAGTAGCCTCTACTTCGAAAATTACTGGCGGTATTCGCAGATTTAGAGAAATTCTTATTGGGATTTTAGAGAGAGGGGATATTGTACTTCTTTTTGCTCCCCAAAGTTATAATGTAAAAAATTATCCTAATCTGTTTCGATACAATATTAAGACTTTTGTTTCCCGTATATTTCCTAATAGTTTAATGAATTTTATTTTTAATCTAAATACATTGAGAATTATTCTTAATATAAAATATGATCACCTAATAGTATTTGAAATTAATTATGCAATTCAATTGATCATATTAAGACTGAAAAACCTTATCGTTTTTTTTAGACAAGACTTTTTAAAATGTCGGGAAATCGGTTGGCTAAGTTCGAATTCTAATAGTACAATTAAAAAACTATGGAATTCTATTATTTACTATTTTCTAAAAAAGCTTGAAGAAATTGTAATTAAACGTGCAAAAGCTATCTTTGTCCAAAGTAATTTTGAAAAAGAAATCTTGATTAAACGCCATAACCTTACAGGAGTAACAAAAAACAAACTGAAAGTTCTTTATAATAATATTAATCCATCATGGGTTAAAAATTTTAAATGTAAAGAGTTTGAAAACCAACAGAAAAATCAGATTCAACTTCACTTTATTGGTAGTATGGATGATGGTAGAAAAGGTTTAGGATTATTATTGGGAGCAGTAGAAAGATTAAATCGTTTGAATTATTCAATTCAATTAACGGTTATTGGTTCTGGGAAACAATTGATTAAATATAAGAACTATTACAAAAATGAAAAAAATATAAAATTTTTAGGTTATTTATCTAATCCATTAGAGGAGATGATAAGAAGCGACCTTATAGTAGTGCCCTCACTTGCGGATTCATTTCCTAACACGATTCTTGAAGCACTATATTTAGAAATCCCAGTGATTGGATCTCGTGTGGGTGGTATACCAGAAATTCTCAAATACGAGGAATTGCTATTTGATCCATCCGAAGATGCAATCTTTAATAAGATAAAAAATATCATAAATGAAAATAAATTTAAACATTTAAAAAAAATGATCCTTATCAGAAAAGAAAAACTTAACTTTGATTGGATTGAGAGGATTTATCGAATACTTGATTTAGTGGGGTAAATATAAAGTACAAATTATTAGTTTCAATATAGATTGTGATTTTGTTTTGATGAAAGTATCTTTCTATTGTAATACGAAATACGATGCACTACAACTTGTTGAATTCTATAAACAGGATTTAAAAATTTTAAATGAGATTGCTGAAGAAGTTTCTGTAGCATTAAGATGGCGGGATATAGACTGGAAATCCGACATCATTTTTGTATGGTGGTGGACCTATGCGTTTATTCCTGTATTAATTGGAAAAATACTCAAAAAAAAGGTGGTAATTACAGGTACTTTTAACTATGGATGCGAAAAAAATACCCGTGATTATTCACGACGTTCCAGGTTACAACGCTATTTAATAAAATTTTCTATTAAACATGCATGGAAAAATATCTTAGTATCTCAGAAAGAGCTAAAATTAATCCAAAAAGACTGGCTACTTAAAAATTTGGAATATTCACCTCATATTGTTGATACACAGAAATATTCGTTCTCGGAAAATCGAGCAGAAAATTTGCTTTTTACGATTTGTTGGATGGAAAAAGAAAATGTTTATCGTAAATGCATCCCGGAGATATTAACATCTATTAAGATTCTTACAGACATGGGCGTTAAAGTAAAATTAATCATTGCCGGGCGAAATGGCGGCGCTGAGCAATTTGTATTATCACTTATAGACGATCTAAAATTAAAACCCTATGTAGAATTTATTGGTGAGATTGAAGAAGAAAAAAAGATCCGTCTGTTACAGAAATGCTCGATATATTTACAACCAAGTAGATATGAAGGGTTTGGTTTAGCAATAGCCGAAGCTATGAGTTGCGGCGCTCCGGTAATTAGTACTGATGTTGGTGAAGTCCGAAATGTTGTTGGTGATGCTGGAGTTATATTATATAATTGTGATATAACCCTAATGGCAGATTCAATTAAAAAACTTCTGGGTGATAAAATCAAATTG
>JABMQB010000686.1 GCA_013203525.1 Mariniphaga sp. | reverse complement strand
TAAAAAATTTCAAATAGGAACGTAAATGGTAGGCGTACCATTTGCGATCGGTTAACAAATTAACAAGAAGTTTTCTGGTATCTTTTTGAAAAATTGAAAGTATCGGATATTTAATATAATTAATAATCCTGAAGGTTAGAAAAATAATTGTTTTATAAATGGAGTGAATATATTTGGGATAAGATAAAAACAAATTCATCCTTTTCATAAAAATGTTAGTTCGTGTTGTATTCTGATATTTTATTCCCTTAGGACTGGAAAAAACAAAATCAATAGTTGCAAAATACGTATTAAATATGTTGAATTTTTTACCGTAATTTTTTGCAATTTTAATTATATCATCTTTTAACGACAATAGCCAAAGATCGTAGATCTGCCGTAGTAAAACATTTCCATAAATAAAAGACTTATCGCTAATCTGTGCATTTATAACATTATGAATTATCAGGTGTTTAATTGAAGGAATAAAAGCCTGGTTTTGTAAAATAGCTACCGGCTGCTTTTCATGTATTAATTCAAATCCCCGAAATATTTTTTGATAACGAGGATTAAGCACTTCTTTATGGATTTCAACAGATGCCGGGTATTTGAAATTTTGCAATCGCGGGTAGTGTTTTAGCCGTTTAAACATTTCCGGTATGTATTCAGTAAGAGGCTGATATCCTTCATCAATCAATAATTCTGCTGCTTCAACCATTTTTTCTTCCTGAACTAAAAAGTCAATATCCCCAATCATTCGTTCTGCAATATCGGTATATAATCCACCAAGCAAATGCCCCACCCCTTTTAAAAATACAGGAGAAATATTTTGCGCATTAAGGATTTCTGTTATTTCTTTGGCCTGCTCAAGAATGGAAAGGTTGCGTTCCCTGTTAAGGTTAGTGATTTCCTCAAGATGTTCCGCCAGGTCAGCAGGTAATTCAGTTAATAATCCGTTCCTCTTCAATTGTAGATACATAGCCGGCAATACATATTGTCCACTACTTAACCTTACTACATTTTCCCAGTTTACTGCATTTTTATTTATCGCTTCTCTTATTTCCTGTATTCTTTCCGGGTGGACATCAAGGGTTAGGCATTTGCCAACAAATAACAAACATTCTTTATACTTCATCCTCAAAAATGTTTTTAACGGTTTCCACCATTGTTTCATTGTTGGAATAAGTTAATTGGTAGCAAGGCAATCTGCCAAACCAATCGAGGAAAAGTTTTGCATTTTTTTCAAAAGGTGATATCCACGAGTCTGGCACTAATTTTTGAAAGGCGATGTCTTTTGGCAAACTACTGAATTGCAATTCGGCTTTTGAATCATATTTTACAAAAACCAAAGCTTTGCATTGTACTTTCTTAGGTTTTCCTTTTGCTGAATCTGAATTTGACAAATATCTTACAGTTTTATTAAATGCAGGATACAAATATTCTTTTGCATGTTTTAACTCAGGGAAAGTGGGTATTAATAAATCGATTGCATGTTTTTTTACCGAAATTGCAGCCGGGAAAAAGCAAAGTTGTGATGTATCACTCTCCACAGGTAAAAAATCATCAGCAAGCACTTCAAAACCACTTGACATTAATAGAGCTGACAATGTGCTTTTCCCATTTCCTGAATCACCTAAAAACAAAATGCCTTTCTTTCCATTCGATATTCCCGCAGCATGAAATACAGCCATCCATTCCTCCTCTTCCTTTTTGTATATTTTCTGAAGAATTTCCATCGATACTTTCCCGGTCATAAAATGTTCCTTGTCAAGGCTCCAACTTCCGGAGAATTTACCATTTACTACCAACGCTATTTCTGAATCCACTTTAAACAATTGAAAATGATTATCAAATTGCCCGGTATTTTTAATCTCCAGATGTGCAAATTTTGGGTGAATCAAATACTCAATTTCAGCAATTTCGTATTCAATAAAAAATATTAAATCGTTAATACGATAGTAACGTTTATTATTAAAAGTAGCGGAATGAATTTTAAGTTGAAATGAATTTTCATTATTCAGAACATTTTTGTTTGTCTGAAGACGTTTTAAATTATTTTTTGTTACATGAAGGATTTGAGATGATTCGTCGGGCGAAAATCCTAATTTATTTATACAATAATTAATAACCTGCTTATCGCTTTTGCCCCGGTAAATCTGTTTTACAATTTTTTCAATAGGTGAATTAACTACTATATATTTATTGATATTAGGCAACCAGATTACTTCTTTATCAGCAACTGAACTAATAAGAGGTTTAATTGGATTTTTATTAAATTGTGTTTTAGTAGTCATTCTATATCAGTTCATGAATAACTCAATTATGTATTTGATATTTGATATTGAAGGTTTCTATTTAAAAATAATAATTAATAAATTGCGCTTAATACCATGCTATTTGCAGCATGAAGATAACATTTTCAATTTGAATCCAATCACTTGTGTATAATGGTTCTTTGCGGGTAATTTCATTTTGAGCTTTTTCGCTGTTACTATCTTTTTTCATTAAATGTTGTTTATTTGAGACTATGAGTATTTAGTAATGAGTAATGAGATTGAAAAATTAACGTTATTCATTTTTAACCCAGCTAATTTTTTTACTTACTTTTTGTGTCGATGAAATGATACTTACAACATAAACGCCACTTTTTAACTCTCCCATTTTCACATCGTTTACTTCACTTAAGCCATGCTTCTGGTTCAACAGCTTGCGCCCGTCAATATCGTAAACAGCAACTTGTGCATAGTTATCAACTGCTCCAATTATACGGATGCTGTTGTTTTGCGGGCGGGCGATAATTTTAAAATCTTTGTCCTTAGAAAGAAACCCAGAACCAGTGGCCGATTTGTACGTTTTAAGAATTGAACTAAAAAACCTAACAAAACAAATCAATATCAATTAATTACGAATACTCTTACTGCCAAGCCATTTTTCATCCATTAACATTTTATTTAAAATTATTCTGATTGAAATCAGTTACATTTATCTCATCCAATTCAAAAACCAATTGTTATGAAAATCAACTTCATACTAATTTATATTTCCCTGTTTTTATTTCCAGAATTTGTCGCATTGTCGCAAACCAGTTTTGCAAAAATGGCCTTAATAGCTAGCGGAGAGTTTTCAATGGGTAAAAACTCCGACAGAAACCTGGATTTTAGCCCGGCACATCGGGTTATAGTCGATTCATTTTATATCGATAAATATGAAGTTACTAATGCTGAATATTTAAAATTTTGTGATGAAACAGGTAACAGATTGCCGGAGTATTGGAATATGGAAATTTTTAGAAGTGGCGAAAAATTCCCAGAACTTCCGGTTATTGGAATTACCTGGATTGATGCAGCAAAATATGCAGACTGGTCAGGAAAAAGATTACCAACCGAAGCCGAATGGGAATATGCAGCTCGTGGAGGTTTAAAAGAAAAAGAATACCCAAATGGAGATAATTGGGATAGGGAACGAAAAACAAATACTCCGGGAAACTGGGTTAATCAGATATCGGAAGTAAAAACATTTCCTCCCAATGCTTATGGAATTTACCATATGGACGGCAATGTATGGGAATGGATTAATGATAATTACTCTGAAAATTATTATCAAAATAGTCCGGTTAATAATCCAAAGGGGCCTTCAACCGGAACAATAAAAGTAATCAGAAGTGGAAGCTGGCATTCAGGTGCGATGTGTAAAAAAGTATATTACCGCAAAGGGCTTCCAGGTAGCTGGGTCGATTTTGGAGTAGGTTTCCGTTGTGCAAAAGACATTAAATAATTGAATATCATATACAAAACTCGACCAGGGCAAACCATTTCTTAGGATCGGTATAAATATTTATAATTTCTAATTCCGAATTTCCAAGCATATCTTCAATGGTAGAAATTGTGTATTTGTGCGAATTTTCAGTTTGAATGGAATCTCCTTTATAAAACTTAATTGGCTCTTCAAATAAGGGTGAGTTGATTAAAGTATTCTTATTAGCAACCAAATGCATTTCAATCCTCGATTTTTTGGAATTATAAAATGAGCGATGTTCAAAATCTGAAGCATTAAAATCTGATTTTATTATTTCGTTTACCACATTCAGAATATTTTTATTAAATCGTTCAGTCACTCCTTTTGAATCATTATATGCTGAATGTAACACCGGTTCAGATTTAACAAGGTCAAATCCTATTAAAAGTGAATCGCCTTTCAACAATCCTTTGGCAAGGTTTTGTATAATTTCTATTGATTCATTTTTCGCAAAATTCCCAATGGTACTTCCTAAAAAACAGATTATCCGGGGCTTATCAGAATGTGAGATTTGACCTAATTGGTGTATAAAATCGGCTACATATCCATTTATTTGCAGCCAGGGAAATCTTTCAGAAAGTTCAGTAACAGAGTTTTCTATAGCCGACATGCTTACATCAACCGGCATATAGTTAAGATTTTTTTGATTTCTTTCCTCAACAGCATCAAGCAAAATTGAAATTTTTGAACAATCGCCACTTCCAAGTTCAATAATTTCAAACGAAGAGTTCCTGTTCATCAATTTAGGAGCAATACTTTCTAAAATGCTCTTTTCAGTCCGGGTTGGATAATATTCAGGAAGTTGTGTAATTTCTTCAAATAATTCAGAACCTTTTTTATCATAAAAAAACTTACTTGAAATAGTTTTTTTCTTATTTGTTAATCCTGAAAGAATCTCTTTTCGGGCTTGATCAATTCCTATTTCAGGTAAAAGATTCCTAATCCTGAACTTTTGTTTCTGTATTGTTTCTGTATTGGTAAAATTCATAATAATTATTATTCAGGAATACCTGTTTCAAAAGGATTTTCTGGGTCGTTGCTCCATTCAAACCAACCACCATCGAAAACTGACACCCGCGGCCATCCCATTAGCCAGGCATTAAAAAATGCTTCGCTACCGCGCCAACCTGTTCCGCAATAAAAGGCTAAATGTTTATCAGGAGTTATTCCAACTTCCTCCCATATTTTTGCTATTTCGTGAAATTCACGAGTGGTATGATCAACATTCCTGTAATTTTCCATATGATAGGCATCAGTTCCGCAATTACCGAAAACAGCACCCGGAATCCGACCTTTTTTCTTGATATAATTATAACCACTCACTTCTCCTATCCATTCCGGCCAGCTACGTACACTTACCAGTTCAGCAGTTTCAGAATTTAAAATTTCTTTTGCTTCCGGAATATCAACTGCTAACTCAGGCCGGGCAGGTATATCAGCTCCAAAATCAGAAACAGGTTTTGGTAAAGTTATTTCTGCAGTAATTTTAAAACCGGCATCTCCCCAGAATTGTAACCCACCGTTTAAAACCTTAACATCTTTCACTCCGGCATACATCATAATAAAAGCACACCTTATTGAGCCCAAATGCCCTGCACTGCTTCCCGGAAATGGGTCATCGTTATCAGGAAAAGAAAACCTACCATATAGAATTACAGTAGTATCGGAAGTAATTCCTAGTTTTTCAAGGGCAGTTTTTAGTTCTTTTGGTGAACGCCGGTTCCACGTTTCCGGCGACTCCAATTCAAGAGTATCAAGAGAAACCGAGCCCGGAATATGTCCTTCATCATAATCAGCAGGATTGCGGTAATGTGCATGGCATATCACAAAATTATCATTTTTATATTCCTGTGGAGTACCCCCGGAAATTAATGTATTTAACCAATCAGCTGAAACCAATTGTTTATATCTGGCTAATTTTTCAATTGGAAGGTTATAATCTACAGTCCATTCATCAACAAATCCATTATAAATATTAACATCGCCATAACCCGCTCCATTAAATCGTTTTGCAACTTCTAATGAATCATCGTTGGAGTAGCCATAGATTACAATTTTATGCTTTGGCAGAATTTGTTTTGACCGTACAATTTCAATCCAGTCGATATAATTCGACCATTTTAGAGGCAAGCTTTTAGCCCCTTTTATATGACCACCTCTTTTTTCATTTTGAAGTTTCCAACCATTATATGATTCAATTGGGCGAACATCAATAATTTTAAAATTTGGATTATCGATATATGAATTTATATCTTCAGTACTTAATACGGAAAATTGATTTGTCATAAATTTTGTTTCATTTTATTGAAAGCTCAAAAGTTCAACAGATAAATCCTAATTCTGTTTAAAATGATTTGAAATATTTTTTCCAACTCACATGATCTCTTCCAGCTGCTGCAACAAAATCTGAATCCATATTAAATTCACCATTTCTAATTTTTAAGTAAATACCGGCAATAATTTTTCCCAAAAATTCACCATTGGTTTCCTGTTGAAATTTCAAGTAAGCTTTAGGAGTCATTTCTTCGTATTCCAGATTCGTATTAAACGTAACATTTAAATAATTGGTAAGCTGAACCTGAGTTATTGATTAACCACCTAAACTAAATACCTTTCCGTTTCTATCATTATTTAATATCATTTGCGTATATGCACAGGCTAATTCAGCACGTGTTGTATATAGGCATAATCCATTACCGGCACAATTGGCAACTTTACCAAACACCTTATATTTTTCAATGTATTCAACATCAGGCTCAATGTATAAACCATTCCTTCCAATCGACCAATCCAACCCACTTTCCTGTATGTCTTTTTCGGTTTGCCTGTTACTCTGAACAATAGTATCAAATGTAGTATTACCAGGCTTCCCAATAATACTTGTATAAACAATTTTACGTGCGTCAGCTGCTTTTGCAGCATTAATCACATTTCGGTGCAGAATAATCCTTTTATCCGGTGGATCCATTCCTGAGACCAATAAAACAACATCAATTCCTTTTAATGCCAGTTTCATACCACTGGCATCATTGTAATCTCCTTTCCTTATTTCCACTCCCAGATGTGCTGCCTTTTCAGGCGTCCGCGCAATCCCAATTACATTCTCCTTTTTAATTTCCTTCAAAAGGCTTTTAATAATTTCTGACCCAAGTTGCCCACTAGCTGCTGTAACTGCTATATTCATATATTGATATTTTTATTATCCATAACAATTCAACAAAGTAATATTTCAAAAGCTTAAAAACTAATTTTCCAAATTAAATATGGGAACCATAATTTCAAAGCAAAAATGATTTCTTTACCTTCGAATATTATTCATATTTAATAACATATTGAAACTGAATTTAAAATATCGATTTTTAGGAATGATGCTAATTCTATCCCACTTATTATTTTCATATTACTATTTTGGGGGTTGGTGGAATTCATCTGTAGGAACAATTCTGATTTTGTTTTTTTCTTATCTGATTTGGAAAAAACAATTATTGGAATTTACAGGCCTAAAACTAAACTTAAAAACCATAATAATTTCATTGATTCTGGCTTCATGCCTGATTATTTTCTCGTACTTAATGATGAATTACCTGGCTGGAAAACATCAGGTTCAAATTGTATTCACAACCTGGCAAAATTATTACCATGATGTTTTTTACACTTTAAATGAAGAAATTATTCTTGGAGCAATTCTACTCAATATCAGTATAAGAAGATATAAAATGAATCCCATTCTGGTTTCACTTTTGCTTGCATTGGTTTTTTCGATAGTCCATTTTGTATTTTACAAATGGGTATTTCTTGAAAGAGGAATAATTACAATATCTACGATAATCTCACTCTTTCTAATCGGTGTAACACGAAATAATATAATCATTACGACAAAACATATTGGTTATTCATGGGCATTACATTTCTCATGGATGGCAATCATGTTTGGATCATATCACTTCTTTACAGAAACAGAACAGGCACTTACAGAATATGAACGATTTAACCTTTACCTAGGATCATATGAAATGCTTCTAATTTCTGTTATTTTAGCTGCCGTTAGTTTTTGGTTCCTGAAAAAAAAATTAAAATTCAAAAACTGATCTTCATTTTGTTTCATATCTTCCATTAAAGTACTAACAAGGTTATAATTTTGAATTTTAGGTAAATTGGAATTACCGATACATTTTTCCATAAAATGATTTCTTTTATCAATATCATTCTTATTACACTGCCTTGGTATAATTATTGTTTCGACCATGTGCATGAAACCAAAAATCTTTGTTTTTCTAATTACCATTGTCATCCTTTTTCAAGGGTGTAATTCATACCAATACATATATGATTCTGATAGCCAGGAAAGGCAACGTGAATTACAAAAAAACAGGTCAGGAAATGTGGCCGGTGAAATATTTTCATTTCTCGGGGCTGTTATCCTGGAAGCTTCGACTGGTGTTTATGTCGATTATGTACCCGAAGAACAGGAATTCAAACGCTTTAACCTTATGAATCCAACAAAAGACACTATGTATGTTAATATGTTATCCGACCTTTCGTGGGATAATGAAAATTATTGTGATTTTATGGATATCAGGATTCCACCGAATGATAATTGTAGAATTTTACTTCCCCTATTTGCAAATTACAATATTTATTTTGGGATTTCTGATAACCCGGAAGAAGACCAATTACTCGAAATTAATACATCTTATAAAAGAAAAATAACTTTAATTCCTGAAATAGAAACTGACTCAACCAAGGTTGCAATAAAAAATATTGAATCCCAAAATTCGGATAATTAATATTTGACTTATAAAACTCAATTCCCGTTATTTATTACTATTTTTCATTTTTCTAACTTAACCATATTATAATGAAAAGAAGATCATTTATAAAAGGGGCAGCAACCGTAGCAGCTGCATCGGCTATTAATCCACTAAGTGCCCAACAAACAACCGTTAGCAATAAAGATTTATATGAATTAAGGGAATACCATTTTTCAGGTGGCGGTGGTGCAAGGCAATTAAAATCATACATTGAAAATGCTGTAATTCCGCTAATGAATAAATCAGGAATAAAAGTAGGAGCTTTTGGCGAGTACAGCCTTGAAGAACCTCCAACAATTTATATCCTTTTTGTATATCCCAACTATCAGGCATTTTTTGAAATGCAGGCTGAAATGCAGGTGAACAAAACTTATATTGAAGCTGCAGAATCATATTTAAAATCAGATCCGGCTAATCCTGTTTTTACCAGATATGAAACTTACCTCATGGAAGCATTTGATGGTATCCCGCAATTAAAAGTTCCAGAAAAAAGTCGTGGATTATTTGAATGGAGAACCTACGAAAGTTACAACGAAGATGCTGGCAAGCGTAAAATTGAAATGTTTAATAAAGAAGAACTACCTCTTTTTGAAAAAGTTGGGCTTCATCCGGTTTTCTTTGGAAAAATATTGGCCGGTAAACAAATGCCCGCTCTTTCATACTTGCTATGGTTTAATGATATGGAAGAACGAACTACAAACTGGGGTAAATTTGGATCAAGCCCTGAATGGAATACCATGCGATCGAAACCTGAGTACGCAAATACCGTAAGCCGGGTTAATAAAAAATTCCTTGTACCGCTTAATTATTCGCAAATATAGATTTTATAAATAAAATATGTTTAATCAAAAGAACCGGTCTTTTCAATATTAAGGTTTCCAACAAATCTGAACTAATATTATCTATAACTCCTTGTGGGTGGAGTCTTCGGAATATATGATTTGGCAAGTTCATCACTATCGCCATATTTTTCCATTAATTTTTCCAGCCGTACATGTAGTTCAGCCCTGGCTTCGGCATAAGCCGGATCGTCATAAAAATTCTTCATTTCCTGCGGATCTTTTTCCAAATCAAAAAGCTCCCATTCATCAATGTTGTAATAAAAATGAATAAGTTTATATCGGTCGGTTGTGATCCCATAATGCCGTTTTACGTAGTGCCATCCCGGATATTCGTAATAATGGTAATAATGTTCATTCCTCCAATCTTCAGGGGTATTTCCTTTAAACACAGGAACCAGGCTTTCACCCTGCATATCTTCAGGTATTTCAACTCCTGCTGCATCTAAAAATGTTTCAGCAAAATCAAGATTCGAGACCATATCATTATTTATGCTTCCTGCCTCTATTTTACCTGGCCAGCTTACCAATAGTGGAGTACGTAATGATTCTTCAAACATAAATCTTTTATCAAACCAACCGTGTTCTCCTAAATAGAATCCCTGATCAGAAGTATAAATAACAATTGTATTTTTATCCAGTCCTGTTTCCTTGAGATAATCCAGAACTGCCCCAACACTTTCATCAACCGACTGAATGCAGGCAAGGTAATCGTTCATATAGCGCTGATATTTAAAACGAACTAAATCATCACCTTCCGGATTTGCTTCTTTAAACTTTTCAATTATCGGCATATAATGGTCGTTCCATTTTTTTAGCTGGTTTTCTGTCAACCTCCTGGCAAAACCTTTATATCCAAATCCGGTTGTATCAGGCCACATCTTTAAATCGACAGTTAAACGCATTGTTTTTGAGATTGTCATGTCCTGTTCTTTTTCGGCACTTCCTCTTCCGCTGTAATCATCAAAAAGTGTTTCAGGTTCGGGAAACTCGACATTTTCAAAACGATCCAAATATTTTGGGCTGGGTTGCCATGCCCGATGAGGAGCTTTATGATGCATCATCAACATAAAAGGCTTTTCTTTTTGCTTTGAATTTTTTAACCAACCCAAAGTTTTTTCAGTAATTATATCGGTAACATAACCTTCAACCCTGTACTGGCCTTCCTCGTTCTTAAAATCCGCATTATAATAATTACCCTGCCCCGGCAAAACATCCCAATAATCAAAACCCGTTGGTTCAGAATCAAGGTGCCATTTTCCAATCATTGCAGTTTGATAACCTGCGACCTGAAGTAGTTTAGGAAAAGTTTGCTGGTTGCCATCAAATTTTGATTTCTCATTTTCAGTAAAGCCATTTAAATGGCTGTATTTCCCTGTAAGAATAGTTGCGCGCGAAGGACCGCAAATCGAGTTGGTTACAAAACATCTGTCAAACCGCATCCCATTTTCATAAATACGGTCGATATTTGGAGTTGGCGCAACTTCAGCAAACCTGTCGTCATAGGCACTAACTGCTTGGTATGCATGGTCATCGCTCATAATAAAAATAATATTTGGCTGAATGTCCTCCTTTTCACAGGAGAAAAGCATACCCACTAATAGAAGAATCAAAAATAACTTAGGAAATTTCATAACACAGATTATTTATTTTTTGACAGTTTAATTGATTTAGAATTTATTACAATAAATAAAGATAAAGTTATTCTATTAAATTTATAAATACCGATAATTATTTTCAACAATTACTCTAATAAAACAGCCCAATTAAATTATTAATTCAAAATTCTGACAGGAATATAAAACTGTTGTTTGATTAAAGAAATTTGAACAAATAACCATAAGAATTAAAGAAAAAAGTTATTTTTAAACCCAATTATCCAATCAAATAAAATATTTGTTATGCGTAAAAAACTATCTGTTCTTTTAACAGTGTTGTTCTGTTTTTTCCTTTTTGCAGGTTATCAGGGCAATGCTCAAAATGAATTAGCATTCACGAAGTATCACAATTATAGTGAAGTTCAAAATGCTTTAAAATCATTAAACCAGGCAAATTCATCAACTACGGCAATACATACAATTGCTGAAAGTCCGGGTGGCCATGCTGTAACCATCCTGGAAATCGGAAAAAATTTGAATGGCAAACCTGCTGTTTTTGTTGGGGCTAATTTTGAAGGGATTACACCACTTTCAACCGAAGGCGCACTTTATCTTGCTAAAATGATTCTCGACTCGACAAAATATCAGGAAAATGTTAAATGGTATATTATGCCATCACCGAATCCAGATGCGGCCGAAAATTATTTTGCATCAGTAGTATTTAAAAAATCATCAAACGATATGGCAATCAATAACGATAATGATGACATAACAGATGAAGATGGATTTGATGACCTTAACAAAGATGGTTTTATTACGCAAATGCGGGTAAAACATCCTGAAGGAACTCATAAAGCAGCGGAAAAAGATCCCAGGGTTTTAGAAAGGGCTGATGCAAAAAAAGGAGAAAGAGGAGAATATAAAATTTATACAGAAGGAATTGATAACGATGGCGATGGACAATATAATGAAGATGGTCCTGGTGGAGTAAATATCGGACTAAACTTTCCACACCTTTTTAATAATTATCTAAAAGAATCAGGCTTATATCCGGGCTG
>JABMQB010000685.1 GCA_013203525.1 Mariniphaga sp. | reverse complement strand
GAATATACAGTTGAAGGGAAAATAAAAGTCAATCAGGAAGTTTTTGAAGCCATAAAAACAGAAGTACCCGAACTTAACCAATTGGTAATCCCGTATGGCAAAACTTCAGAAATAATATTGCCCGATGGGTCAAAAGTATACCTCAATGCGGGTAGCCGGCTGGTTTACCCTGAATTTTTTGCCGATAAAAACCGTGAAGTATTTTTAGTAGGGGAAGCTTTTTTTGAAGTCAAGCAGGATAAGTCTCATCCATTTATTGTTCAAACCGTTGATTTAAATGTCAAAGCCCTGGGGACAAAATTCAATGTATTGGCATACCCTTCCGATAATATCGTTCAAGTAGTACTTACTGAGGGGGAAATCAGCCTGGAACAGAATAAAACAAGCATTTTTTCTGAAAGTATAGAACTGAAACCAAACCAGCTTGCAACCTTTGATAAGTCGACCAAAGAAGTAAAATTAGAAGTGGTCGAAGCTGAAAATTACACGCTGTGGAAGGACGGATTATGTAAATTTGAAAGTATAGACCTAAATAGGATTACAAAGAAATTGGAACGGTTTTACAAAATCAGGTTTCACTATACCAACTCAATGTTAGGAATGATAAAAATATCCGGGAAGCTTGAACTGAATGAAAATAGGGAAGAAATAATTAACCGGGTAGCTGTTGCTGCATCGCTAGAAATTACAAAAGTAGGAGAGAATTATTATGAAATAGGCAATTAAAAAAACCGGGGAGTGTTGTAGCACCCACCGGCTTAAAGCGTTAAACATTTGATGTAATGTAACATTTAACAATTCAAATATATGAAAAAAAAACGAGAAATGGATTTCCTGTTAAGGGAAAACCGAAAACTTATTTTAAGTTTAAAAAAAATGAAACTAACACTAATTCTGACCTTAGTTGTTTTTGTTACTTTCGGGAACAGCTTTTCCCAGGGAAATCTGGCAGTAAAATTTGAAAAAGCGACCATCCAGGAGGTGATTAAAAACATGGAAGATCAATCCGATTTTATCTTTTTATATAAAGATGAGATTTTTGATCAGAAAAAACGGTATTCCATCGATTTTCAGGATACCCCGTTTAATGAAGTATTAAACTCGGTTTGTATAATAGCCGATGTAGACTATGAAATTCGCCAAAACCGGCAAATTATTCTTACTGAGAAGGAAGAAAAAATAGTGCAGACCATTGCTGACCAGCAAAAAACAGTTACCGGTATAGTAACAGACCAAGGTGGCATTCCGTTGCCTGGTGTTTCGGTAGTCGTTACAGGTACCACCACCGGAACCGTTACCAATACAGATGGTGAATTTTCCCTCACTATCCCAACTATTACTGAAGCTTTGCAATTTTCATTTATTGGAATGAAAACGCAGGTTGTACTGATGGACGGACAGACTATGTTTATAGTGGTGATGGAAGAAGAAACGATTGGTCTGGAAGAAGTGATAGCGATAGGGTATGGTACGCAAAAAGTAAAAGAATTAACCGGAGCCGTTAGTCATTTAACATCAGAATCCATTGAAAAAGTTGCTTCTTCCAGTTTTACTCAAGCTTTGCAAGGCCTAATAGCAGGTGTAAATGTAATGTCAGGTTCTGGCGCTCCCGGTGAAACTGCAAATATTCAAATCAGGGGAATAGGTTCATTTTCTTCTGATGCTATAAAACCACTATTTGTTGTTGATGGTGTCCCATATGATAATGTTCCCAATTTTGGCACTAACGAAATTGAATCAATAAATGTATTAAAAGATGCTGCATCTGCTTCAATATATGGAACACGAGCATCAAATGGTGTAATTTTAATCACAACAAAAAAGGGTAAAGCTGGCCAAATGAGGGTAAGTGTTGATGGGTATTATGGTTTTACAGATATTAAACGTAATATCCCTTTGATAAACAATACGCTTGATTGGTTGTATGTTAACAGGCAAAGGTATCTTGCTGTAGCACCTGGTTATTTTGGCTGGATAGCTTTAGTAGATAATCCAAAAGGACTTTATTATAATACGGATTGGATGGCTCATTTTCAGCAAGATAACGCTCCTATTCAAAATTACAGTTTGCAATTATCTGGGGGGAAAGATGATTTAAAATACAGTTTGGTTACTTCTTATTTTAGCCAGGATGGTATGTGGGTAAATTCTAAATATCAGCGTCTTTCAACTCGTGGAAATGCAAGTTTCACAAAAGGTAAATTTAGTGCTAATATAGGTATGGCCTTAAGTTATGATTTCAGGCAGCAGCACAACACACGTATGCCAGGAGATGCAATTAGGCTTCGGCCATTTAAGGCCCCTGTTAACCCTGATGATTTTAGAATTCCTGCCCCAGGTTCAAATTCTTCTGCTGTTAGAAATATAGCACGGAGGTTAAAAGAAGATAGATCTCAAAAAGGTAATAATTCTTCAATAAACATGGAGTTAAATTATGAAGTGTTTGATGGTTTAATTCTAAGAGCTAATTTAGGAGGATCATTAAATCAATCTTATTCTAAATTGTACGAACCTGCTTTTGAATTATATAATGAAGAAACTGGAGCAACAGTTTCAGGGAGCCGGCCAATTGCCGAACTTACAAATCAAATGAATTACAGGCAGAATTGGATAACCGAGTTTATGGGTATTTATGAAAAATCATTTGATAGGCATAATATTTCAGCGGTGGTTGCTTTTTCAATGGAACAATCGTTAAGGGAATCTTATCTGGCAGAAATAAGGAATTTTTTAAGTAATGATATTCAGGTTCTAAGTGGTGGGTCAGAAGACCGTGATGTTGGGGGATCGAAATATGTTTCAGCCTTAACTGGCTCTCTTGCCCGGTTACAGTATAATTTCGCCCAAAAGTATTTATTTAGTGCCAGTGTGCGCAGGGATGGTTCATCTAAGTTTGGAGAAAATTATAAGTATGGTATTTTTCCTTCATTCTCAGCAGGATGGATTATTAGCGAAGAATCTTTTTATAGTAATTCAGGATTAAGTACCATCTTGCCCTTTGTAAAAATCCGGGCGAGTTATGGCACAGCAGGTAATCAATTTATTTCGGATTATTTATTTGCTGCCTTGATTAGGTCTGGTCGAGATTATGCTTTAGGGACCTCTGACCAAGGGGCAGTATTAGGTGCAACCCAAACTGGTTTTGCCAATTCCGAAGTAAAATGGGAAACAAGTATAAGTCAAAATCTTGGATTAGACCTAAGTTTTTTTGATGGTAAACTTTCATTCACAGGGGATGTATATGTCGTAAATAAGAAAGATATGTTATTTCCTGTTAGTCTTCCACCTTCGGTGGGCACAGGGTCAAGTGGAAGTGTAATAATGAACATTGGAAACATGACTAATAAAGGAATTGAGTTAAGTAGCACTTACAGATGGGAAGTAAGAGATTTTAATTTTTCATTAACTGGAATATTCATGAAGAATGTTAATGAGGTTACTCAAACTAACCTTGAATCAAGTGTAATATGGGGTGGAAGTGGTACAACTGTAATAAAAGAAGGGTATCCTGTAGGGACATTCTTTTTAATTCCACATGACGGCTTGGTTAATACAAAAGAAGAAGAAACTGAATATCAAAAACTTATTTCCGGAGGACAGCAAGGAGACATAAAATATGTCGATGTGAATGAAGATGGCGTAATAAACGATGATGATAGAGTGGAAATGGGCAGTGGCAGCCCTGATTGGGAAGCGGGGTTAACTCTTAATTGTAATTATAAAAATATTGATTTATACGTGCAAACGTATGGAACTTATGGCAATAAAGTTTATAATAACATAAAAAGGAGTGCGTATTCGAATAAACGTCACATTGATGTTTTGAACGCATGGACACCTGTTAATCCTACATCTACAATTCCCACACCTAAGGGTAATATGTCCCATAATAATTATAGGACAATGACAGATTATTATCTTGAAGATGGGAGTTACTTTAGAGTCAGGAATATTCAACTTGGATATAGCTTGCCTGAAACATTAATAAACAAATTGTCAATTAATAAGTGTCGCTTATACGTAAGTGTAGAAAATCCATTGACTTTTACAAATTATTCCGGCAATGACCCGGAGGTTGGTGGTGATGGATTGCTTTCAAGAGGTGTTGATGGTGGAAATATTCCCGTGACCTCACAGTATCGATTTGGTTTTCAATTAGATTTTTAAAAATTTGAAATTATGAAAATATATAAGTTTTTTATGATTATTACATTGTTGAGTTTTTCATTGCCTTCATGTAATGAATTTCTTGATGAGCAAAATCCCAATACTATTACAGATAAGTCCTTTTGGAAAAGTGAGGGTGATATTACAAAAGGCCTTATGGCGACTTATAGTGTTTTACAATCGAGTAATGTTATAGGTAGTAGCAATGCAACATCTGGCAATGTTTTATCAGATATTGTTACACCCAATCCATGGGGGTCTTCCCAACTTGAATTACATAATCACTATGTAACAGATGTAAATAGCCTCGTGGTAAATAAATGGCATCAGCTTTATACCGGAATTTTTCGGGCAAATCAAGTTTTGGAAAATCTTCAGGAGGCTGATTTCCCAGAATCCTTTAAAACAAGTGTTGAAGCCGAAGCTCGTTTTTTAAGGGGAGTATTTTATTTTTGGTTAGCAACTAATTATAATAATGGTAGTATTATTATTCATACCTCCATTCCCAGAACTACGGAAGAATATTATAAACCTATTTCGCCAAAAGATGAGGTATATGCTTTGATAATAGAAGATTTAAAATTTGCTCAAAATAATCTCCCGGAAACAAAAAGTTCGTCGGATTTGGGACGTGCAACCTGGGGTGCAGCTACTGCAAAATTAGGGAAATTATATTTATACGAAGGAATGTTTGAAGAAGCACGTTCAGAGTTCAAAAAAATAATCGACAGCGGTTTATATTCGCTAACACCGGAAATAAGTTGGAATTTTGATTTAGAACATGAATTTAATTCTGAATCCATTTTTGAAGTAAATTTTACCATAGTCACTAATCCACCACAATCCAGTGGGCGGGCTTCCAGCATTGCGCCGCAAGAGGCCGGCGGAGGGCGTAGTATAGAAGCAGCATACAATTTTATTGAATTATGTAAAAAAGACCCGATTGATCCTGCCGATCAAAGGAACGATGGCCAGGAATATTCGGTTAGGGCTTTAGCTACCATTTGTTTTAAAGGTGATGAGCAAATTTTTTATCAGAGGCCCACTCTTGATTTTCCTTTTATTGTGGAACAAGAGGCCCATATTAAAAAATTGCAGAATTGGACCTGGCCGGAAGAACGTTCTGATGGTAGGTCTGGAATTAATGAAAGAGTAATACGTTTGGCTGACGTGTATTTAATGTATGCAGAAACAGTTTTAAAAACATCCGGAAATGTTACTGAGGCAATTAATTACATAAATATGGTAAGGCAACGTTCCGGAGTTTTAAAGTTGAATGAACAAGAATACGATGTAAACAAGTTACTCACACATATTATGCGCGTTGAAAGGCCACTTGAGTTGTTTGTTGAGGGCCATATGATTCGCTGGCAGGATTTAAAACGTTGGGGTATTCTCAAAGATGTTTTAGCAGAATTGTCTCAAATTAAATACAGGGCATTCCCAGATTGGTTGCGAGAGGCAACCCCGGAAGATTTGAACGACCCAGATGCTGAAATCCGAGTCCAGTTTGTAACTGCTTACGAAAATTATATTCCTGGAGATGATAATTTCTTCCCAATTCCTCATCAGGAAATTATAACAAATGAAATGGTAGGTGGAAATTAAAATTAAAATTTATTAAAATGAAAAATAAAAATTATATAATAT
>JABMQB010000684.1 GCA_013203525.1 Mariniphaga sp. | reverse complement strand
TTTATTATATTTTCTATTTTTTGTTTGTTACGAGCCATTGTTCTAAAAATATCACTATAAATGGTTTTATTTTCAGAATTTATAACAACCAGTTTTGTAAATAATGACCCAATATCAACACCTAAAAAATACATAAGATTGAAATATTTTATTCTTCTAAATACTAGTCTTTAGAATGATTCTTCGATAAATTCATTTGAGTAACGGCTTTTACTAAGTTTGTAAAAACTAAGTTTATAGGAGTTTTAATATAAAATTTTCTTCCGTACTCAACAATTTTTCCGTTCATATAATCTATTTCTGTTTCTCTTTTATTCATAAGGTCAACAGCCAAAGAAGGGAAGTGATTTCCAGCACTGTTTAAATATCTGAGACATAGTTTTATAAAATTCTGTTGGAAAATAATATCTTCTTTTTTAGCTACCTCCATAGCTTCAATAATAATTTGTTCAACTATTTCAAGTGTACCGGGGTTTGACATGGCTTCTTTCATTGTGTGCCCCGAAATAGCACATAATGGGCTTAAGGCTGCATTCAGGATAGTTTTGATCCAGGCTTCTTCGGCAATTTTAAATGAGTTTACACATTTTGTTTCAAGATTTTGCGAAGTTAAAATATCAGCCAGATATTTAGCCATGTCTTCACTACTATCGTTAACAGAACCAATATAGTTAGGAGGATTAAAAAAAGTAATATTTACGACATTCGGAGCTTGAAGGTTTCCTGCATAATTTACGATCATTCTAAAAATTCTGGATTCTGAAAAATGGCTCGTATACTTTACTTTTATATCAATGCCGTTTTGCGCAATTAGCAGGTAAAGGTCCTGATATGCTGCTTCAATTTGATCTAAAACAGAATCAACATGATAGGCTTTAACAGCACTAATCAATATATCAAATTTGTGTTCAAGCAATTCTGGCACTGATGAATATACATGTTTCAAATAAACAGATTTATTTAGTTTTCCTACAAGCTCAATTCCTCCATTTCTAATTAAATCGAGTTTCTTTTTGTCGATATCGCAAACAGCAACTTCACAGCCGGCATTTTTAAAATGAACTGCCAATGTTAGGCCTATCGGCCCAAGCCCCAATATTCCTACTTTAAAATTTTCCGTTTTCATATTCAAAAGTTTTCATTATTAAGAGGATATTTGTTCTATTAATGTTTCAATTTTAATTATTGATTGTTCTTCTGAAAAAAATCTTAGATCACATAAATCTCCTTCAATAATAAGAGTTTCAACACCGGTTTTTTCTTTCAACCTGGCAGGCATTCCAAAACTTGCATTTGAATTATTGAAACATGTTTTGGCTTCGTGAAAAATTACACCGTCTATTCTAAAATCTTTTATTAAACCTGCTAATATCTTTTCTTTAGCTTTTTCACTTCTATTAATGAAAATTTCAGTATAAGCTTTTGCTGATGATTCAAAAGGATCTTTCTCATCAAATGCATCAAATACCCAACTGTTACAATAAGTTGACGCTACAACAGCAGCATCATTTTGAAGAAACAAATCAGATAGAGATCTTAGCTTGCCCCAAATTGGCATTCCTTCCCAATAAATACGACATTTTTCCTTTTCTAAGAATCCAATACCTTTATCCACGTTTCCAGTTAATTCTTCTAAAAGCGTAGTATAATAGTCTTTAGCTATTTGCGTGCCTCTTAAAACGACAATCGGTCCCATATGAATTGTAGCATCAAAAAAGCTTATAGGGGAAGGAGTTGAACTTGCAGTCCATAATACTTCTTTCCAAAGATCAGTAGCTTCTTTACTTAACCTTATGACTTCTCTGAAATTATCGATTTCAAATTTATTTCCACTTGTTTGTTCACAAATAGGAATCATTGCTTTAAACTGAGTTGCGACATCATCAATTTCATCTTTTGTTATTTCGTTAATATATCGAGGAGGGGTAATCCCAACAACAGGACAGTTAAATTCTCTGGCAAAATAAGTCAACCAGTCTTGTACCTCCCTACATTGATTAGTATTGTAAACAATCAAATCCGGTTTAGGTGGACCATTAAGTCCGTAATGTTCTGAAAGCGGTGTCTGTTTTTTCAAATAAGAGCCAACATCAGCCGTTAAATATGAACAAATATTACTTGAATAACCAAGTTTAGCAGCCTCAGGTATGAAATCACCAGCAGTACGAGTAGCTCCTAATAAAGCTCCATGATTTTCAGGGAAATGTACCTCAAATCCAAAAGAACGTAATAATTCCGCAGGGCCAACACTTGTACACCATGCAATTTTTTTCCCTATATCCTTCATTCCAAGAAAATAATCTCCCATTATTTTCTTCATCAATTTCGTTGTCTCTATTTTATACATATCTTGTTATTTTTAAATTTTAATTCTGGCATCAACAACAAATACACTGTCTTCAAAAGCCATTATAGGATTCAAATCCATTTCTTTAATTACAGGTAAATCTGTAACTAATTGAGAAAGACGCTGTATGATTTCAATTACACTTTCTTTATGTATTGCTTTTTCTCCTCTCACTCCATCTAATAATTTTGATGCTTTAATAGATGAAAGCATCTCACTGGCTTCAAACTCTGTTACAGGAGCAATTTTAAAAACAACATCTTTAAATACTTCCACATGGATACCTCCAATTCCAAACATTATCAGATGTCCCAAATCACGTTCTGCATTAACCCCGGCAATAAGTTCTCTACCATCCGGAAGATATTTTTGTATAAAGAATTTCAAATCTTTAGCATCAAATTTTCTTTCCATATCCTTAACAACCGTATGTACTTCTTCAGTATTCTTAAGATTTATGGCTACTCCGCCCATATCGCTTTTATGTACTAATGATTGTGCATCTGCTTTTATTACAACAGGAAATCCAATTTCAGCAGCCGCTTTTTCTGCTTCATTAACATTAGCCACTACTCGCCAATCAGCAACAGGTATTCCATAAACATCCAATAAGTTGTACACTTGTTTAGATGATAGAATTTCTCTTCCTGCTTCTTTGGCTTTCTGAATAATACTTTGTGCTCTTACTTTATCAATATCCGTAAAGGTTTTAGCTTCACCAATATTTCGGGATTTCATTAAACTGTACTTATATAATGCCCCAAGTGCTTTTGCTGCAGTTGTAGGAAAACTGTAACAAGGAACTCCGCCATCTTTAAGGATTTTGGAAGTTTGTTGATAGCGTTCCATACTCATATTAGTCATGAAGTTGCATACAATTGGTTTCTTTTTCATATTGCTAACTTCAACGATTTGTCTAGCAACATCATCACAATCAACAAAAGGAGCAGTAACAAAATTGATGTAGATACTATCAATTTCATCTTCATCTATTAAAACATCCATTGCGCTTCTGAAC
>JABMQB010000683.1 GCA_013203525.1 Mariniphaga sp. | reverse complement strand
GATTATTATATGAAAGTGCATCCTGATTTTTGTGCTATTTTTACATCGAACCCCGAAGAATATGCGGGGGTCAACAGAACCCAGGATGCCCTGCGCGACAGGATGGTTACCATGGACCTCGATCATTTCGACTATGAAACCGAGTTGCAGATTACACGGGCAAAATCTAAGCTTTCGCTAAAGGATACTGAAATAATAGTTAAAATTGTCAGAGGCTTGCGCGAATCGGGGAAAACTGAATTTGACCCGACTATTCGTGGCTCAATCATGATTGCAAAAACCCTCGCCACTTTAAACACAACACCGTCGAAATCCAAAGAGGTGTTCCGAAAAATTTGTCAGGACATCCTTACTTCCGAAACCAGCCGTATTGGCTCGAAAACCAATCAGGAAAGGGTAAAAATCATCGTTGATGAATTAATAGAACAATATATGATATCACAAAAAAATGTACTATTAACACATCAATAAATCCAAAGTATCATGCCAATTTCAAGCGCAATAAAGGGACTTCAGAGCATCAAATCAATGCAAGATGTTGTTAAATCGAGTATTCTCAACAAAGATGAATCAGATTTCATAAAATTGTATCTCTTTGAAAAAGAAAGAATCCGGTTGAAGAGTGAAAAGACCAGGATCTTACAAAGGCTTGATATCATTCAAAACAGGTTGAAGGAGATACAGGCATATAATGATGAAAAAGCAGGGCAGATGAACGTTTCTGAATCGCGGGAGCCAAATCAAAAGAAAACGGAAGAGGCAAAATCGGATTTTAAAACAATGTCGATTGATTATTAATCTTAAAAAATACCATTATGGCTGAAATGAAACATGCAATGCAAGCGACCAATCTTGCTGATATACTCGAAAGAGTACTTGATAAGGGGATTGTTATTGCAGGCGATATCAAAATTCAGATAGCGGATATTGACCTGTTAACCATTAAAATCAGGTTGCTTGTGGCTTCGGTTGACAAAGCCATGGAGATGGGAATTAACTGGTGGCAAGAAGACACCTACCTATCCTCAAAAGCCAGGGAAAAAGAACTTATGCAGCAACAGGAAACTTTAGAGGCTCGTCTGGAAAAACTGGAAGCAAAAAATAATTTAGCCTGATTTTCCCTGGAATCTGATGTATTTAATAACGATAATACAACAATTATAAAATCATGAAAGGATTATTCTTTATATTAATATTTTTATTTACATGTAGCGGGATAACCCCAACTTCCGTAACCAGTATTAATATGAATAATAAATTGTTAAAATTTGAAGTTGATCATTTAAAACCAGGAAATCCTAAAATTGTAAGTCCTGACTTTCCTAATACTTCAAATAAAAAATTATTAAATCGACAAAAAAATAATCCCGGAAATTTAAGATGTTTTAAAACCGGCGAATTTAGGGTATTTAGTACTGTAGAAAAAGGATATGCAGCTTTGTTACATGATCTGGATTTAAAGATATCAGGAAGGTCTGTTTGGACAGATTCAACTACTACCATTTATGATTTTATTAATATTTATGCACCTGCTTTTGAAAATGATGTAAATACCTATATCAAAATATTTTGTTATGAGACTGGTTTAAAGGAAACTGATTTATTAAAAACTCAAAATATTAAAGTTGTAGCTCAAGGCATTATTAAAGTAGAAAACTCTGATTTATATTGTCAATTATATTCATCAAAAAATTAATAATATTTAAAAATAATTTAATACTTAAATCTGTAAGCCATGGACGAAAAAGAAAACAAAAGTAGTGGGAAAAATCAAAGTTCTGATTTTAACCTTTTTGGGCTTGATGGTCTGTTTAAAGGCATTGAAAAACTGGTTGACCTGGCAGGAAAACTCGAAGAAAATGGTGGAATGAGCAAGGAAGGTGAAATCAATTTTGATCACATCAAAAAAGGTATGAAAGGTGTTTATGGTTTTACCGTCAACACTGCAACCGGGGGCTCCCCAAGAGTGGAAACTTTCGGGAACATTAAAAAAACACCGGAAGGGCCTAAAGTTAATGAAGAACGGGAACCTATAACCGATATTTTTGATGAAGAAAAAGAGCTTGTTATTATTGCCGAAATGCCAGGGATAGAAGAAAATGACCTTAATCTGGACCTGAAGGAAGACATCCTTGAGATTTCGGCAGTTAGTAAAAGCAGGACGTACCGTAAAGAGCTACTGCTTCCGATTAAAACCAGCAATGAAAATCTTAATCACAAATTTAATAATGGAATCCTTGAGATCAGGATAAAAAAATAAATATAATGGCACTTGCTGGATTAGGAAACAACGACCTGAAACTTATCGTTTTCGGCGGGAAAGGCGGTGTGGGAAAGACCAGCTGTGCCATTGCCACAGCCATGGCGTTGTCTGAAAATTTCAAAACGCTGCTCATCTCAACCGATCCGGCGCATTCTATATCAGATTGCCTCGAACAACAAATTGGTTTTAAAGTGGTGAAAGTTGGCGATTCGGATAATCTGTCGGCAATTGAAGTGGTTGCCGATGAGGCCTTTTCCAAATTTATTGCTGAACACCGGAATGAGTTGAAAAAACTTCTTGAAACTTCAACAAATCTCGACAATGAGGACATCAGTGAGATGCTGACCTTGTCGATACCCGGTATTGATGAGGTGATGAGTTTTAAAACTATCATTGATTTTATCGAAGAAGGTGAATTCGACAAATATGTTGTAGATACAGCTCCAACCGGCCACGCATTACGACTAAT
>JABMQB010000682.1 GCA_013203525.1 Mariniphaga sp. | reverse complement strand
CTTCTTCAAGCGATTTGTCGGCTTTTTGGTACGTTTTACTTTCGTGTATTTTGTCTGCAGTTTCGTCAATAAATTCTTCTGCTTTATCGATCCAATTTTTTTCTTTATCCTGGATGTTTTCCCCTATCTTTTCCAGTTCCTTGTTTTTGTCCTGCTCCATATTGTGAATTTTTCCGATTAACCCATTTTACTTCTTTCAAATATAATTAATAGTCAGGAGGATGCAATAAAACTAACACTGTTTGACTTCACCTGTTGGCGCTGATTTGCAATCAGTGCCTGAAACAAAATAAGGGAATAACACAAATTCCCTTCGGCTACAGAATGATCAAAAATCAACGTTTTATTCCTGAATCAGGCTCTCCGCTTCCCGCAGAATTTTAATCCTTTGTCTTTCCGGAATTTCCATTTCCTGTAACAGGCCCTGGTTTTTTGCCAGTTCGCTGCACAGCACTATTCCTTTTTCGAGCAACCAGTGTTTTTGTGCTTTGGTAAGCGAAATCATCGAAGTAAGGGGGTGTAAACCGGTTTTATCAATCAAGTGTTTTAACCCATTGCCAACAGGGTAGTCCCATGAAATTACCAGCAGTCCTGCACAGATTCCATACTTTACAGCATCGTCGCTAAAACGGGTGTTGGTAACCACACCTCCCCGGTAGCGGATATCGTGCCCGTACTGTTTTTCCCAAGATGCTTTTACATCGAGAAACCTCGATTGAATATATAAAGGAACCTGAACACTGCTATTTTTCTGGTAATCGCTGTGAAACTTACATTCAATCATCAACATTTCGCCGGGTTTGCGGGCCACCACATCTACTTCGTGCTGCACGCATTTCCCCTGTATGATTACGCCGGTTTCTACGGTATATTCCATGCTCTCCAGGATTTTACCTACAAACTTCTCAAATGGAAAGCCCGTTGGCCCCAGTTCCATGATCGCCTTTTTTAATTTGTAGCGCGCTGCCATTTTAAACGATTCCCTTTTCAGCAGGTCGAATGCCATTTTGTAAATTTTGCCGGTGGGAATCCCGTCGTAAAGTTTCTGAGTCACCCGTTCAGTAATGATTTTCTGCTCATCGGGTCCTGCTCCTGCCGATTGCAAGGCCTGTTTCAGTTTTTCCGGGTTGAATAAAACCCTTTCTCCATCTCTTTTAACAACAGAAATATTCATAATTAGTAAGCTTTGTCCAAAGATAAGGGGTCTTATGTATTATAAAAGAGCCAGGTAAAAAATGTTTTATTCCTTTTTGGTTTTCAAATAAAAAAATCGAGTTCAATAATTGTCTTCTTACCAGCAAAGCAAAAATTAGCAAGCCTTAAAAGAATGATTCAAGTACAAAACTGAGTTATAAACTCAAAAACAAATAATCCCTCGTTACAAACGAGGATGAGGAAAGATTTAATCTATTCTTTGTGAAACTGTATTGCTCTCTGTGTTTCTCAGTGGAATAATTTCATGTAAGAATTAGAAAATGTAAATACAAAATCATAAATTACAACCCAATTTTAAAAACGAACTATCATGACATACCTTGCAGATAAATCGAGATACGACACCATGCCCTACAACTGTTGTGGCAAGTGGGGATTAAAACTTCCGGCTATTTCGCTTGGGCTTTGGCATAACTTCGGGGGAGTGGATGTTTTTGAAAACGGCAGGAAAATGCTTCACCATGCTTTCGACCTTGGAATAACCCACATCGACCTTGCCAACAACTATGGTCCGCCTCCCGGATCGGCAGAAAAGAATTTTGGGAAAATTCTAAAACAGGATCTCGGCGCTTACCGCGACGAACTCATTATTTCAACAAAAGCAGGTTATGATATGTGGCCCGGTCCATATGGCGAATGGGGAAGCCGTAAGTATGTACTTGCCAGCCTCAACCAAAGCCTGAAACGTATGGGATTGGAATACGTGGATATTTTCTATTCGCACCGCCCCGATCCCGATACCCCGCTTGAAGAAACCATGGGTGCCCTTGACCAGGCAGTCCGTTCGGGCAAAGCTTTGTACGCTGGAATTTCAAACTACCCGGCTGATATGGCGCGCAAAGCTTCACGAATATTAAAAGAACTGGGAACTCCCTGTCTTATCCATCAACCAAAATATTCGATGTTTGAACGTTGGGTTGAAGACGGATTGCTGGATGTACTGGAAGAAGAAGGAATTGGTTGTATCCCCTTTTCACCATTGGCACAGGGGCTGCTTACCAATAAATATTTAAACGGTATTCCTGAAGGATCGAGAGCAACACGTGAAGTATTCCTGAAAAAAGAGGATGTAAAATCAGCTCACGATAAAATTGTAAAGCTTAATAAAATTGCCTTTGACAGGGGGCAGTCGCTGGCACAAATGGCATTGGCATGGATATTAAAAGATAAGCGGATTACTTCTGTTTTAATTGGTGCCAGCTCGGTAGCTCAACTGGATGATAATATGGAAACGCTAAAAAACCTGGGATTTTCGGAGGATGAGCTGAAGATGATTGAAGTTGTACTTGAGTAGAATTTTATAAGCTGTCATTTCGACTGCAAGGAGAAATCTCTAATAGGAACAGATTTCTCACATTTGTTCCTCAGGATTCGAAATGACAAAAATTATTCTGGTGGCAAGTCGGTTTCTGCCTCATGCTGGTACGGTGATTCCAATTTGCGCCCACCGTATTTAAACCGCTTCGACATCAGGTTCAGGATTTCATTAGCTGTACTTTCTATTGGCTTATTGGTTACGTTAAGAACTGAAAAGTTTCCACGGTCGAAAACAAACATCGAATGCCTGATTTCCTCCCTTACTGAGCGTTCATTTATATAATCCTCATTTTTGTGGTTGTTCCAGCCCTGAATTCTTTTTTTACGATGGGCAATCAGTTGAGCCGCACCAATATGCAAACCAAAAACCCTTTGCGGGTCAACTTCAAATAATTCTTTGGGTGGCGAGATTCCATGTACCAAAGACACATTGGCAACTTTCCAACCATACATAGCAAGGTAAACACTTAAAGGAGTTTTTCCGGCACGCGAAACACCTGTTAAAATAATATCAGCCTGTTGCAATCGCTGCGGGCTCATACCGTCATCATGCGAAAGGGTAAACTCAATCGATTCAATCCGGATGTTTTAATGGTTCTACGTCAAGAGTTTCGTCCAGATATTCAGCCAAATTACCCATGAGATCAATTACCTTCACCCCAAACTCTTTACCCATTTCATTAACTTTTTGACGTAATTCAGGGGTTACCATCGTATGAGTTATCAAACCCCCATCGGTTTTGGCTTTCATAATCACATCAAATATCTGGCTATCATTTGATACCTGCGAGACAATTATTACTGAAATATTATTATTAGGATACTGTATTAATAACGACTGTACAAGGTTATTTCCGGCAAGCCCCCTTCCCCCAGATACAACATAAATAGGTGGTGGTTGATTATTTTTTACAATGTTCATCAGTT
>JABMQB010000681.1 GCA_013203525.1 Mariniphaga sp. | reverse complement strand
TCCTGAAACTATTCAAGTACCCCTTTCCAAAAATTTATTTTTTAATAAACACTTTATTCATTTTTATTTACTGATAAATCATCTTTTGGCAGGAAGTTTTCCATCATCCAAATCTGAGGCAATTTATAAGATGAACCCTGATTGCTATAGACGAGTTTCCGGCCATCGGGATGGGCACTAATCTGCCAAATGTCGGTCATTTCCAATCCAAGGTTAACTGGGTTACCACCGTTAACTGGGAGTTGCCAAAGATTCCAGATACCGTCGCCTCTTGGTTCGCGAAATTTTTGCAAATAAATATACTTTCCATCCGCACTCCAACAGTGATGAATAAACGAATTTGCATATGATTTTGAACTCCAGATTTGTTTTCCATCAATTGTCTTTTTTTGATCCAGAGAATAAATTTCCCGGACTTCACCCCCAGAAGTGGGTATAATCTTTATTGTCTTTTTTTGATCCAGCCCAAGGAACGCTATCCAATTTCCGTCTGGCGAGCATGAAATTGTTGCTAAGTCTGGAAAATATCCTTTTCTACCATGATTTACGAATAGAATCTTTTCTTCTTTGGTTTCCAGATTATACCTTACCAGTTTATGTTTTGTAGTATCATTTTCCTGATATTGGAGTACCATAAATATTGACATTCCATCCGCGCACCATTCAAAGTCAAAAATTTTCTTGTTTTTATCACTGAAAATCAGACTAAGTTTTTCACTTTGTAAATCGATTTTGTAAATTTCTGTTGTTCTTTCGGTATTCGTGTTCATCATCAGGATCGAGCTGTTATCTGGTGACCATTTAGGAATTCCGAAATCTTCAATATCCGGTTTTATTTCACGTAGAGTTCCATTTTCAAGAGACTTAATGCAAAGGACATTACCTGTAGGGGGTCCATTTTCACGTGTAAAAAACGGTGGCCTTCGTGAAATAAAAGCCAGATATTTGCCATCGGAAGAATAATCAGGGGCTGAATTTTCTCCCATAAAACTTCCGATAATTTCATTTGGATGCGAGACAATAGCACTTGTTTCTGAATTTATCTCGGTTTCATAAACATCGGTAACAAATGGCTGGTAGAAACAATAAAACACTCCATTGTCAGAGAAACCTAATCCTGTTAGGTTAGGATATTCACTTGTTTTAATAAATTTTGGATTCCCTTGGGTTTTTCCATTTTTCAATCCAACGTAATAAAAACCCATTTTCCCGGAACGGCTGCTGGCGAAAAGTAGTTGATTCCCATCGGGTGATAAATCAAGTACAAAATCATGAGCCGGATGTTTAATAATCGGAGTTTCCGTTTTTCCGTCTAGCGATAACCAATAAATATCGTGAACCGGAGAATCTAAATCGGGAGGATAATCATATACAATACCAGCTCCGTCATTTGTAAATTTAAGTTTTCCTACAATACGAATTCCAGACAATTCCTTAATAATCTGTTTTTCACCATCACGAACAGAAACCAGTATAATTTGTGTTTTCCTATCCATGGTTTCGATAGTTCCTAAAATGGTTTTGCCATCCCCCGAAATATCATAAACCTGCACCACCCACTCATTTTTTGTTTCTCTTTCACGAATGGTACGAGGAGTTGAATTTTCAAGTCCGATGGTACGGATTTCTCCAGTACCGGTTGAGTAAATATTCTGCCTGCTATCAGCTGACCATATGGAAGATAAGACATAGGTTGTTTTGGGATCAGTACTCCAGGTTTCTCCAAAATTATAACTTGTTAGTCTGCGTTTTTTTTCGGTAGCAATTTCATAAATTGCTAAGTCACCAGCAGGCCAATCAACATAGGATATGTATTTCCCGTCGGGAGAAATTTTGCCAAGATTATCAACTTCATTTCCTTCCCAGATTTTTTTACTGGTCATAACTTTTGGAGTTTCTTCTGCTATTTTCTCAGCAATTTGTAATTTGGAAAGTCTTTCTTTTGCAATTCGCACAAATTTTGGTTGGTCCGCAAAATTATTGACCACCTTTTCGTAATATTCTTTTGCCTTTTTATTCCCAAGTTTTTCATTGGTTAATCCAAGGTGATAAAACGTTTCTGCAGTAACCGTCCGGTTTGTTGAATTCTTCTCGACGATTTCAAGGAATAATTTTATCGCCTCTTCCAGGTTTCCGTTAACTTCTTCCTCGTAGATGGCCTTATTGAGCATCTCCTGTGGTGTTGCCTGTCCTGAAACATTAAATGTAACTGCCAGGCAAAAAACCGAAATAATTAATAATGTCTTCATAACGTTCTTTTTTGAACAAAGTTAAACCACTAGAAATTTGAATCGAACAAGTAACAAATGAGTTGTGTCAAGTTCAAATAAAGTTTAAACAGTGTCTAAGAAGATAAAAACTTATACCCTCTTCCCCGTACTCCAATAATCCATTCCGGTTGTGCAGGATTATCTTCAATTTTTTTTCGCAAATTTAAAATATGTGTATCCACTGTTCGTGGGGCAACAAAAACATCAGCCCCCCAAACTTCATTCATTATCTGATCACGATCAACTATGTTACCTTTTTTATCAATCAGGAATTTTAACAGATCAAATTCAAGAGTGGTCAACGTAATTTTTTTCCCTTCCTTAAAACATTCATATTTCTGAAAATCAACCATTATCTTTCCAAATGAGATTTGTTTCTCAGACGATATTTTCGGTTTTTCATTCACCCGTCGCAGAACAGCTTTTACACGTGCCTGCAATTCTCTTGGGCTAAATGGTTTAGTAACGTAATCATCGACTCCGAATTCTAATCCCAGGATTTTATCTATCTCCAGGCTTTTAGCTGTCAGCATAATAATGGGAGTTCGCACATTTCTTTTACGCAATTCCTTTAATACTTCAAATCCATCCATTTCGGGAAGCATAATATCCAGCAAAATAATATCGTAATTTGGCTCGCTACCTTTTTGAAGGCCTGCTGTTCCGGAATTAGCTGAATCAACCTGAAATCCTTCTGCCATGAAGTCATCTTCCAGAGCCATACGAATTGCTTTTTCGTCTTCAATAATTAATATTCTTGTCATGATTCTGTTTTTGTATGAACAGGCAGGGTCACCTGAAAAGTACTTCCTTTTCCAAGGGTACTATCCAAAGCAACAGTGCCGCTATGTGCTTCAATTATTTTTTTTACAATCGTCAGTCCTATGCCGCTCCCTTTTACTGAACGTGTGAGCTCGTTACCGCCCCTGAAAAAACGTTCGAAGATTTTTTGCTGGTCTTCGCGTTGTATTCCAATTCCAAAATCCTTTACACTTATTTTTACCGAATCACCGGTAGATTCCACCAGTATCTCAATGTTTTTTGAATTTCCGGAATATTTATATGCATTGTCGAGTAAATTATAGATAACCTGC
>JABMQB010000068.1 GCA_013203525.1 Mariniphaga sp. | reverse complement strand
GTTGCTGATGTTGTCATAACACCAATGCAGGATATTATTGGGCTTGGAACAAAATCACGTATGAATATTCCGGGAACTGCTTCTGGGAATTGGGGATGGAGGCTCCTGCCAAATCAGTTTAAAACCAAACACATTAAATTCTTAAAAGAATTAGGGGAAAAATATAACAGATAGTTTTAGCTGAATTAAACTGAGCCTGTCGAAGTGTTACGTATAATCATAGTTCGACAAGCTCACCATGACAAGTATACTTAAATTCATTTCATTGACAGCCTGCCAACTTTAATGTTTTTAAGTATTCATTTAAATCCATAAATTTGTTTGATTAATTTAATCTGCTTAACCAAATATTATGATAAGAATTAATTACCTGTGTGTTGTCCTTATTTTTTTCTTTGCGGTTTCAGGCTGTAATAATAAAGATAACAAGTTAGGCATTCATCCCTGGGAAATGCAGGAAGTTGTGCTTATTGCTGAAAATATTTATAATAATCCTTATGCTGATGTGACTTGCTGGGTTGATCTGGAAGGGCCTGATTTTAAAAAACGTGTTTATGGATTTTGGGACGGAGAAAATAATTTTAAAGTTAGAATTGTTGCAACTGGTTCAGGTTTGTGGCAATGGAAATCCGGCTCGAACCAAATTAGTGACACAGGATTAAATAACCTAACAGGGGAATTTAAGGCAGTAAAATGGAGTGAAAAGGAAATCTCTCAAAATCCAAATCGAAGAGGATTTGTCAGGGCATCGTCAAATGGACATGCTTTGCAGTATGCCGATAGCACACCATTTTTTATGATAGGTGATACATGGCTGGCAGGAACTACCTGGCGCTTGCCATTCAGGAATGCTGCTACTTCAGATGATTATAGTCCGGGCCCCGGAATTGGTTTTGAAGATGCAGTTAACTTTCGTAAAAATCAGGACTTTAACTCAGTTAGTATGATTGCCAGTTTTCCGAATTGGGAAGTGGATGGAAATGCCAATACATTTGCAAACGAAGATGGGATTTATTTGCGTAATGCCTGGGAGAAATTTAGTTATCCGGTTGACGATAAGAATGTTACAGCCAAAGACATGAGGGATGAATTTGGAAACCTGCCGTTTCAAATGTCGGAGGAACATATTGGAGTTGCCGATTTTGACCGGATAATCCCGGAGTATTTTCAAAGCCTCGATAAAAAAATGCAATATTTATCGGATGTTGGATTTGTCCCTTTAATTGAAACTGTAAGAAGAGATGTGTGTCCATCGTGGAAAGCATATTTTGATTTTAACGAATCGTACGCCCGGTATGTCCAGTATTTAATATCTCGATATGGAGCTTTTAATATTTTTTTTAGTGGCATTCATCTCGATTGGATACCAAAAGAATATAGCCTCACTGCCGATGAATTTAACGAAGCTCTTACCTATCATTTGAATAAATACGGTCCATTGCCTTTTGGGCAGATTCATACAACATTGATTAATAATTCAACTTACAGGCAATTCGGGCATGCCGAAGATTGCCCATGGTTGACTATGCACAGTGTGGGTAATAAGCCTCGCGATCATCGTGTTTCAGGGGCTTTAGATACATTGTTTCAATTGGATCCACCTTATCCGGCAATAAATTTTGAACCTTATTATACCGGCTGGAATCATTCTATTAACATGCCAAACGGGGAGCGTCCTCCGGCAAATTCGGAGCGTGATAACTATTTTTCACGTGCGCAAATGTATGGCTCAGTTCTATCAGGTGGATTATCGGGGCATGTCCACGGAACGGCTGCCTATGATATTACTACTACCGGCGAACCTGAGGGTATGCGTCCTCATATTTGGGATGCATTAAAATATGAATCGGCTAATTATATGCCATATTTAAAAGAGTTTATAATGTCGGAAGGAAGTAAATATCAAAATCTGGTTCCTGCTTCCAAAGATATTAATCCTCAGAAAGCTCCAGGCAGCCCAGAAAAGGGATTGGATGGTTGGTCGTATATGATGCGGACACTTGAAAAAGATTTTGCTTTGCTTTATTTTGAAAACATGTCGGTTTTGCCTGAATTAGAGGGCTTTGAAATCAATACAGCTTATAGTTTGGAATGGTTTATTCCAGTAAGTGGAAAATGGAAGAGATCAATAAAAATTATTTCAGATGAAATAGGAATAATTATTTTACCCGAATTCCCAGATGGAAATAATCCATCGCTAAAAGATTGGGCTCTCAAAATAGTTAAGGCAAATTAGGACTGGTCTTTTTTAATTTAATTCTTTGAACAAATTAATTGCCTTTAAATAGTTTTGTGCCCCTGCTAAAGTTAGGTCATTCTGAGATCCTATTAATTCGGGATGGTCTTCCTTCATCCATTCCAACAGTTCATCCAGGTTATTCTGCCATTTATTAAAATCAAGGGAAATATATTCTTCAGTATTCATTCTTATAATTTTATCGTCCCTGAAATTTATTTTAACCTTATAAACCATAGCTGTATCCATTAAAAAAAGTATCCGCTGACACTCTTTTGAAATGGTAGCTTCAATTCCATATTCATAGTCGCTTATTTCTACAATTTCATATTGTGGTGTAAACACTGAATCCCATTGAAACTGTGTGTAAAAACTAGCTTTTGAGTTGGTCAGGTTATATGTGCCTTCAGTAATCCGGATATTATCTGAAATTAAATTTGAAATGCTTTCAAAATCATCATTATTTAATCCTTTATAAAAATCTTTCACAATTTGTTGCTGGTTATTGGAAGACTTCTGGCATGAAAATATAGAAATGAGAAAAAAGGAGCAAAGGATTATTTTAAACTTCATGTTTTTTGTTTAAAGATAGCCTGATAATTAAAGGATACAACTGTGTAATAAAAAATAAACACAAATATTAATGGAAGTGTAATGAATTAATTTGACTGTTTAGGGAATGTATATCTTTAATATTTTGAATTTAAATTAAGTTAATAAATTCTTTTTTGAAAGAATTCGTTCAACTAATAATAAGATAGATGAAGCCGTTAAAATGGCTGCAATACTTAAAGGTACTCTTCCGATCTTTTCATAAATTGATTGATATCCATCAGTAACTGATGATGGTGCTTCTGGTAAAAGGCTTACTGAACTTTCGCCTAATATTCCGGTAACTGAAAGTATAATGATAGTAGTGCCAAGAATAATAAAAAGAGATACAATAATCCAGAAATTCTTTCCTAAAACTTTAACTCCTTTTTTCAAAGCTTTCGCTGCCTCAAGGGCAAAAATTTCATTCATCACATTTAGCGTGAATTTATTGCCTGGCTTCTCAAACCTGGTTTCTTTCATCAGGCTTTTTAATTGTTTATCATTTTCTATTTCTTTCATAACAGCGAATGTATTTCTTCTTTTAACATATCATTCAAAATCGTATAGAGCTTTTTTCTGGCTCTGTGTAATTTAACTTTCGTATTGCTAAGCGAAAGCTTTGCTATTTTAGCGACTTCCTCCATCGATTGTTCTTCATAATAATATAGAACTACCAATGTATAATCTTCTTCCGGAAGTTTTTTTAATGCGGCTTCAAGGTATTCTCTTTTTTCATCTTCGTTAAATCCATCCAGGTTTAAACTGTCCGAATCATCACTAACCTGAACATCATCCAAAGTATTTATTTCGTACTTTTTCTTTCTTACCTGCGAAATACAATGGTTATATGTAATACTGTATAACCAGGTTGAAAACTTTGAATTGCCCCGGAATTTATGAATCGAGTTATACGCTTTTATAAACGCTTCCTGTGCCATTTCTTCCGCATCATCACGATTTTTAAGAACTTTCATTGCAATGGAAAACACAATATCTTTGTAATTTTCGACGATATATGAAAAGTAATTTACCTGACCGCTTTTTATTTTTTCAATATAATAAAGGTCGTCGTGTTGTTCCATCTGATTTTTAGACGTATTAATTCATTTCTGGTTACAAGGTTTTAAAAAAAAAGTGATTTTGCAAATGATTATTAAAGGTTAGGATAGGTTTATAGATATTTTTCAAAGAATTTCGAGTAAAACAACATTCTCAACATGATGGGTTTGTGGAAACATATCGACTGGTTGAACCCGTGTAACCTTATATTTTTCACTTAAAAGAGAAATATCGCGTGCCTGTGTGGCCGGATTACAGCTTACATAAACAATTTTCTTTGGACTTGTATTTAAAATTGCTTCAACAACATTTTTATGCATACCCGCACGTGGAGGATAGGTAATAATGACATCAGGTTTTCCATTGGTTTCAAAAAAATCGTTTGTCAGAATATCTTTCATATCGCCAGCAAAAAATACTGTATTCAGAATATTATTAACTTTTGAGTTATACTGTGCGTCAACTATTGCTTCAGGAACAAACTCAATACCAATAACTTTTTTAGCATTATTCGCAACAAAGTTTGCGATTGTACCGGTCCCGGTATACAAATCATAAACCACTTCGGTTCCGGTTAGCTCTGCAAACGATCTTGCAATTTTATATAATTCATAAGCTTGTAATGAGTTTGTTTGGTAAAAACTTTTTGGGCCAATTTTAAACTTCAATCCTTCCATTTCTTCCCAAATATGGTCTTCTCCTGAAAAAACAAGAACATTTTGGTCATTAATTGTAGAATTACCTTTTCGGTTTATGATATATAAAAGTGATGTTATTTCCGGGAATTCAGCTTTTAAAGCATTTAGTAGATTATTCCGTTTTTCTTCCTCATCTGTGTAAAATACAACAATAACCATAGTTTCACCGGTACTGCTTGTTCGGATAATAACATTCCTTAGGAAACCTTTTTGTTCCCGTATATTAAAAAATTCCAGATTATTAGAAGCGGCAAAATCAAAAAGGAAATTTCTAATTTTATTTGAAGGATCAGGTTGCAACCAACATTTTCTAATATTAATTACTTTATCAAATAACCCGGCAACATGAAACCCAAGTGCATTTTTATCATCAACATCTAATTCCGATTCAATTTCCTCAAAAGTAAGCCATCGTTTTGCCGAAAAAGTAAATTCAAGTTTATTCCGATAAAATGTAGGCTCAGCAGACCCAATAATTTTTTCAATTTCCGGAATTTCAATTTTCCCAATTCGTGATAGTTGGTCAAAAACTTGTTTCTGTTTATAAAATAATTGTTTATTGTAGGGTAACATTTGCCAACTACAACCGCCGCAAATTTCGAAGTATTCACAAAATGGTTCTATTTTATCTGTCGAGCTTGAATAAATTTTAGTAACTCTTGCTTCTTGATATTTCCTTCTTTTTTTCACAACCTGAAGGTCAACAATATCGCCAGGTATGACTTGCGTTGTAAATACAACCATGTCATTAATTTTTGCCAATGATTTTCCTTCAGCACCAATGTCAGTTATCTCAACTCTTTCATAAAAAGGTTTTTGCCTGCGTTTTCTTCCCACTTTTAACTATTTAAATTATTATAGATCACAAAAATATTATAACTTTATAAAGTGTTATTCATTTACGGGAAGTATTTTCCCAAATTGAGAAAACATAAATTGTGGCATATTTAACATATTCCTTGTTTTCAATGGTTTACAATTTTTGGAATAGTTATGGTACAGAGCCACACTCATTGTTTAATGAATAATTGTGTATATTAAATAATCTTCAAGGGGGAGAGTAACTTCTGTAATTATGATTGGTTTTGTGTTTAGGGGTTTGTAAATCATCAATCATCTTCAAAAAGCGTCCATAGTTACTGGCCCCCTTATTCTTTTAAAAGAATAAGACAGTAAATGCATGGTCCGCAATAGCGGACTTTTTTTATTTTACCGGCCTTAATAAATCACTTATTCTTATGTCGTGTTATTGATTATATTTGCGTTTCAAAAAAATTGAATGATTTCAGTTGAAAATATCAGCGTAAGTTTCGGTGGATTTGACCTGTTCAAAAATATTTCATTTCTAATTAATGAGAAAGACAGGATTGGTTTAACCGGAAAAAATGGATCTGGCAAGTCAACATTGTTGAAAATTCTTGCCGGAAAAATGAAAGCTTCGGAAGGAAATACCAGTCTCCCCAAAGGTGTAAGAATTGGATATTTACCACAACAAATGGAAATTAAAGATACTCGGACACTGAAAGAAGAAACGGTTTTAGCTTTTACTGAAATCTTAGATATTGAAAAAAACATTGCACATATAAATACTGAATTAGCTGAACGAAACGATTATGAATCACAAGGATATCTGAATCTTATTAGCAAAGTTTCAGAGTTTAATGAACGGTACCAGATAATTGGTGGTGTAAACTATGAAGCTGAAGTTGAGCAAACCTTAATAGGGCTTGGTTTTGAAAGAAAAGATTTTAGCCGTGCGACATCGGAATTTAGCGGAGGTTGGAGGATGAGAATCGAATTGGCAAAAATACTTCTTAAGAAGCCCGATATATTTCTTCTGGATGAGCCAACAAATCATCTTGATATTGAATCAATCCAATGGTTGGAGGATTTTTTAAAAGGCTATAAGGGAGCCGTTATGTTGGTCTCTCATGATAAAGCATTCCTTGATAATTTGACAAAACGAACGATTGAGATTTTGTTGGGAAAAATATATGACCAACGAATGAATTATTCAGAATATATAAAATGGAAATCGGAACAACGTGAACAACAGTTGGCTGCCTATAAAAATCAACAAAAATTAATTTCTGAAACTGAACAATTTATTGAACGATTCCGGTATAAAGCGACAAAAGCTGTGCAAGTTCAATCAAGGATAAAACAGTTGGATAAAATTGAAAGAATTGAAGTTGAACAAGAAGATAATTCTGCATTAAACCTTAAATTTCCTCCCGCACCAAGATATGGGTCAGTTATTGTGAATGGTAAGGGTGTGAGTAAAAATTACGGCAATTTGCAGGTATTGAAAGATATTGATATTGTAATTGAAAAGAATGAAAAAGTTGCATTTGTTGGTCGAAATGGTGAAGGTAAAACCACATTGGCAAAGATAATTCTTAATGAAATTCAATTTAACGGGGAATTGAAAATCGGCCATAATGTAAAAATCGGTTATTTTGCTCAAAATCAATCAGACCTTCTTGATGAAAATAAAACTGTTTTAGATACTATAGACCATATTGCTGTTGGTGATATAAGGACCAAGATTCGTGATATATTGGGAGCTTTTATGTTTTCAGGCGAAGATGTTGACAAAAAGGTGAAAGTACTTTCAGGTGGAGAAAGGACAAGATTGGCAATGATAAAATTATTACTCGAACCCGTTAATTTTCTTGTGCTTGATGAACCAACAAACCACTTCGACATGCGTTCGAAGGAAATTTTAAAAAATGCCTTGGCTAAGTTTGATGGAACAATTTTACTGATTTCGCATGACAGGGAATTTCTGGATGGATTGGTTGGTTGTGTGTATGAATTCAGGAATAAAAAAATAAAACAGCATTTGGGTGGAATCTACGATTTTCTTCAAAAGAAAAAAATAGAATCGTTAAAAGAGCTGGAAAGAAAAAAATCGATGCCCGTTCAACTGGAACATAAAAAAGAACAAATACATAATTCCATGCTTTCGTTTGAACAAAAAAAAGAAATTAGCCGTATGATTTCACGGTGGAAAAAAAGTATTTTAAAAACTGAAGAAAAAATTTCGGAACTTGAAGAGAAAATTATGGGAGCAGATAAAATAATGGCTCAACCAGATAATAACACAAATGAAAATTTATACAGCGACTATAATCTTTTAAAAAAAGAATTAGAGAAACTAATGGGTAAATGGGAAATGGAACACAAAGAGGTGGAAATTTGGAAATCTAAAAAAATATGGTAATGAACAAAGAAGATTTTGTTTTTGGAACCCGGGCTGTGCAGGAAGCAGTTAATTCAAATAAACCAATAGATAAAATACTTTTTAAAAAAGGGCTCAATAACGAACTTTTCCATGAGTTGTATGCGCAAATAAAAGCTGAAAATATTCCTTTTCAGTTTGTGCCAATTGAAAAAATTAACAGAATTACGCGAAAAAACCATCAGGGAGTTTTAGCCTTACTTTCACCCATTGAATTCCAGAAAATCGAAGATATGTTGCCGATGGTTTATGAGAATGGGAAAACGCCATTATTTCTTATTCTTGACCAGGTTTCGGATGTGAGGAATTTTGGTGCTATTATCCGATCGGCGGAATGTGCCGGGGTTGATGCTGTTATTAT
>JABMQB010000680.1 GCA_013203525.1 Mariniphaga sp. | reverse complement strand
TTTGTATGATCCTGTTCGTTGTGGGCGTGAGTCCAGATAAACGCTGAAGGATGGATTCCATTTTCTTCTAAAATTTCGATTTGCTGAAATGCCGGCACAGCCAATCCTGTATGCGACATAATTGTTAATCCTGTTTCGAGATGGGTTAAACAAGCTGCTTTTACTACTTTCCGATGAACTTCTTCAAGAGGCCTGCGATCCACAGCAATTTTTATAAATCCCGGATAAACTCCTGTGTTTTCAATACTGTTCTGAAATTCGGCAATCCACCTTGAAGCAAGTTGTTCAGGAGTATCAGTGTAAAAATATTCGGGAAGATGTTTCCCTTCATATGCTGCATATAGTCCGGTATTAGAAATTAATTGAACACCTGATCTTTCGGAAAGAATTTTTAATAACTGAGGATCACGTCCCAGATATTCAGGAGTTGCATCAACCAAAGTTTTATAACCGGTATTTTTTATCTCAATAAGGAAAGGAAGGACTTTATTAACAACCTCTTGCTTATTCCAACGATTATAGCCAGTACTATCGGCTCCAATAAAATCGACCAGTAAATGTTCGTGGTGAAGGGTTTTTCCTAATTCTGAAGGGGAAATTTCTCCTAGGACAGTAATTATTTTTGGTTGGTTATTTTGACAGCTCAAAAGAACCAGAATCAATAAAAAAGGGAAAAAATACTTCATAATAAATTTTTCCCCTAATTTAATCAATTCTAAGCTATGATAAAGATGACTCTGTTAATTGGCACTATTTTTTTTCAAAAAATTATCAAAACTGAATTTACCCGGTCCAAATGCTATTAATACAAAAAGCATAATTATGTAGTAAAGAGGTATTTCAAAGCCATTATTTCCAGCTTCAAATCCATTAGCGAAATGAACCGTTAAAATGGCTACAATCATTACTATTAATAAGGGAACGCTAATTATTCTCGTACCCAACCCAAATGCAAGTAAAATTACTCCCAGAACTTCGGTGATTCCTGCCAGATAGGCATTTAATAATGGAAACGGGTAACCCATACTTTCAAACCAGCTTCCAATTCCACTAATGTCTTTCCATTTCATCATTGCAGGTTTATAAAAACCATAAGCCAATACAAACCTTACCAATAACAGGGCAATATTATCAAGTTGTTTAGCAAAATTGTTTAGCGTTAATATAATTGTTTTCATGGCAATTTTTAATTTTTTTTTATTTGAGGATTCCTAAAATAAATCCCTTTTCTTTTAAATCGATTAAAAAATCGTTGGTTTTTTTATGTAAAAAGTTTAAATCGTTTATCCCAAAAACATACAAAATGTTGTTTAATATTTCACTGTAATTTTTTTCCTGATTAATAATATTTTCAATCAGAAAAGCATATAAAACTGAAAGTTCAATAAACTGGATTTTACCACTTTCTTTTTCGCGGAATAAAAGCAAAAAGTAATTGCCTTTTTGATTTTTCAATTCATCTGGCTTAGTATTATGAACCGGATATTCCAGCTTTATGAGTTTAAATTCAGGATTTATAGCAATTTTATTTTCTGTCCAGTATGCTGATTCAATAAACTCAGGATATGAAATATCTTCCATCATATAAAGATCAACTTCCAACCATTCAAAATACAGCAGGTTATTGAGGTATGGAATATTGAATTTGTCTGAATAGTTTTGTTCGACACAAAATTCATAAAACTCTTCAGGCATTCTCCAAATTTGTGCTGTCTGACATTTGTGAGAGCCAAAAAAATTGTAACCCATTTTTTCCCAATCGTTTTCGTTGACATATTTAAAAGCAATTGGAAATGAAGATTCAAGAGCGCTTTTTATAACATTGTAAACTAGCCTTCGGTAATGAGGTAAACGTTCTGCCCTGGCTCCGGCAATATTTACTTCCTTTCCGTTTCTGCAATATTCCGATAACGATTGTTGAATTTTATATGTTTCTGTTTTCAATAGCATTGTCTGTTTTCCATTTTTTGTTTGCTATGGCTCTGAGGTGGTTTAATTCATTGTTCATTTCCTCCAATTCCGGAATATTAAAATCTCTTTCGAGCAAGATTGGCACTGGATTAATACGTTCGATAGCCCAGTTAAACAGTTCATAAACCGGGTCGATAATTGCTTCACCATGTGAGTCGATAATTAATTCATCACTAACCTTTGTATGGCCAGCCATATGAATATATTCAACCCTGTTAAGTGGTAAGTTTTTAATAAAGGTTTTTGCATCGTAATTATGATTGAAAGCATTTACATAAACATTGTTTACATCAAGTAGTAATTTACAATCTGCTTTTTCAATAATGTTTGATATAAATGTTGCTTCATCCATTTCAGCTGCTACCGGCGTATAGTATGATACATTTTCGATGGCAATTTGCCTTCCTAAGTATTCCTGTGCAATTTTTATTTTATTGCTTATGTGTTTTACTGCATCTTCTCTGAACGGAATGGGAAGTAAATCATATAAATGAGCATTATCGCATTTCGAAAAACTTAAATGTTCCGAATAAACCTGAACATTATTTTCATCCAGAAATGTTTTTACATCTTTCAGAAAATTAAAATCAAGTTCTTCAGGACTTCCAATTGAAAGAGATAAGCCATGGCTTGTTATAGGATATTTTTCTGCAACCTGGCG
>JABMQB010000679.1 GCA_013203525.1 Mariniphaga sp. | reverse complement strand
TTACTGAATTCCGAAAAGAACTTAAAACAAGAGGGCTTGGGAACTATTTTGAAAATATATTTTTTTCAAATCCGAAGAAATTATACTCATTTAAATAAACTAACAAACTAATAAACCGAAAATGAACAAAAACAAACAAAACTCGATTTCCCGTAGAAATTTTATTGGAATGACAACTGTAACGGGAGCAGCATTTACAATTTTACCAAGTTTTACGGTAAGTGGGCTTGGACATGTCTCACCCAGCAATAAACTCAATATTGCATGTGTTGGAGCCGGTGGTATAGGCCGCCGCGATTTAGGCAAAATTGCAGGACAGAATATTGTCGCTCTTTGCGATGTTGACTGGGATTATGCCGCAAAAACATTCAAAGATTATCCGAATGCCAAAGTTTACAAAGATTACCGGATAATGATTGAACAACAAAAAGACATTGATGCCGTGCTTGTGGCAACACCCGACCATTCACATGCAATTATCGGGATGGCAGCTATGCGTGCCGGTAAACATGTGCTTATTCAAAAACCATTAGCACATTCGGTTTATGAAACGCGTGTGTTAACCGAAACCGCACGGAAATATAAAGTGGCTACCCAAATGGGAAATCAGGGAAATTCAAGCGAATCGGTGCGAAAAATTTGCGAATGGATTTGGGATGGAGCAATTGGTGAAATTAAAGAAGTTCACGCATGGACAAACCGTCCGATTTGGCCACAGGGACTGGAGCGCCCTACTGAGGCAATGAAAGTTCCGAATACTCTTGATTGGGATTTATGGATTGGCCCGGCAGCAATGCGTCCGTATCATTCAGCTTATACACCATGGAACTGGCGTGCATGGTGGGATTTTGGAACAGGTGCTCTTGGTGATATGGGTTGTCATATTCTCGATCCTGTATTCCAGGCTTTAAAATTGAAATATCCAACCAGTGTTCAAGGCAGTTCATCGCAGGTAAATACCGAAAGTGCACCAATTGCATCGCGTATAAAATATGAATTTCCTGCCCGTGAAAATATGCCCAAATTGAGTATGCCACCGGTCACAATGTATTGGACAGATGGTGGAATTATGCCTGTACGGCCAGATGATTTGGAAGATGATCTGGAAATGGGCGATGAAAATGGAGGGGCTTTATTTATTGGTTCAAAAGGGAAAATTTCATGTGGGCTTTTTGGCGATAATAATTTGATGTTCCCCAAAGAAATTCGTGATAATTATACCGACCCAAAACCAACAATTAGAAGAGTAGTTGACGGAACCGACGGACATTGGAATGACTGGATCCGTGCATGTAAAGAGTTGCCTGAAAACAGAGTGGAAGCAAGCTCCAATTTCGAATATTCGGGTCCGCTTTCAGAAAGTGTGGTTATGGGGAATTTGGCAATTCGTTTGCAGGAATTGAAGAAAACCTTGTTGTGGGATGGCAACAATATGCGATTGACAAATGTAACCGACAGTGATAAAGTGAATGTGGTTACTTCAGATAAATTTACTGTGATAAACGGTGACCCTCGTTTTGACACAAAACGTGTAACAATACCTGCAAAAGCGTCAGCCGAAGAGTGGATTAAACATACATACAGAAAAGGTTGGTCGTTATAAAATTTTAAATTTATAAAAATGAAAAAATATAATTTATTGATGGTCGTTGTTTTGCTTTTTTTTGTCTCCTGTAATTCAGAGACAAAAAAAAGTGAAGAAAAGGAGTCTGAAAATGAAGTAGTGAGTGAGAATTCTTTAACATCCCATGAAAAAACTGAAGGTTGGAAACTATTATTCGATGGAGAAAGCACTAATGGATGGAAGAATTTTAACGAAGATCGAATTTCCGGTTGGATTGTGGAAGATGAATGTTTAGTCGGTCAAGGACTTGGCGGAGATATTGGCGGCGATATTGTTTCTGAAAATGAATATGATAATTTTATTTTAAAATGGGACTGGAAATTGGGACCAAATGGAAACAGCGGAGTAATTTACCATGTTCTGGAAGGAGAAAAGTATAATGCACCTTATGAAACAGGACCAGAATATCAGCTTATTGAAGACGATGATTTTCGAAACCCCGATGGAAGTCAATATCCGCTTGAAGATTGGCAAAAAACTGCCTCCGATTATGCCATGTATGTAGCCGGCAAGAATAAAAAAGTAAATCTTCACGATTGGAATAGTTCGATGATTAAATTCACTGAAGCAATAGTTGAATATTGGTTGAACGGCGAGAAAGTAGTTGAATTTGAGCCTTGGAGTGATGATTGGAACGAACGCCGGAACAGCGGAAAATGGGACCAATATCCGGATTATGGAATAGCAAAAAAAGGGAAAATAAGCTTGCAGGATCACGGGAGTAAAATATGGTTTAAAAATATGAAGATTAAAGAGTTGTAAAAGATTAAAATCAAATACAATTATGAACAGAAATGAATTCTTAAAAACTACGATAGGTGCTTTAGGTATAGCAGCCTTGGGATTTCCGATTGTAGTTTCGGCAGCCGTAAAAAAGAAAAAATTATTTGTTGGGGCGCATGTATGGATTTATGCCAAGAATCAGTCCGGATATGATGTTTCTAACATTCTTCCACAGATTTTTTCAGATATGAAGTACGCCGGATTGGATGGCGTAGAAACGATGGAACATCCTTTGCGAAATGAGGCAACTACCAAAATTATTGCTGAATTAATTGAGCAAAATAAATTGCCTTTACTGGGAACTTCTTATGGCGCCGATATGTGGGACAAAACAAAACATAACGAAATTTTGGATGATGTGGAAAACATCATGGGAAATATGGCGAAAGTAAAAGCTCGCACTTTTGGAACTTCGGTTGGGCATCCTTCCGGAAGAATAAAAACTGAGGATGAACTTGATGCTCAGGTGGAACTTCTGAAAAAGCTGATTGTAATTGGCGAAAAAAACGGGGTGGTTTTAAATCTGCATAATCATACTTACGAAGTAGAAAATAATCTTTTTGATGTGAAAGGAACATTAAAACGAATTCCTGACATCAAACTTGGTCCCGATTTAAACTGGCTTTTACGTGCAAAAGTTGACCCGATTTCTTTTCTAAATGAATACAAAAATAATATTGTATTTATGCGCCTCCGGGACCAGCTAAATAATGGCAAATGGCCTGAATCGCATGGTGAAGGAGATGTTAATTTTAAGGAAATTGGCAATTTTATAACTGAAATTGATTTTGCTGGAGACCTCGTTATTGAACTTGCCCATGAAGATGGATTTGTACCTACCCGCCCTATTAAAGAAAGTTTAAAAATGAGCCGGGAATCAATGCAGAAATTTATGGGGTATTAAAATTTAATAACTACTCTAATGAATCTATAGTTTTATTAGTTGAACTTTTTGGGCACTGTAGTAAGGCAATTACAAAAAAGTATCTTGGAGTATGGAAAGAGAGATTCTTGATGTTTATGACTCACAAAGATTGTAAAACTACCCTATATCAACAGAATCGTTCTTTTATAATAGAATATTGATAGAATTCTTTATTTAAATGGATTCAATATAGACTCTAAGTGTTCCAAAATAAAGCATATGATCATCTCATAATTGTATGTAAACTTGTGTGTTTTAACAAAAAAGCCGCAGTAATTGTCTAATTTACTACGGCTTTAATATTTTTAAAGTACCCGGAGCGGGTACACAACCGTCCTAGATTTTGTTGTTAAAAACGCTTTATTCCCTGATTATATGAATCTTAGTCTTTCTCATTCTTGTTCAATTTTCTTATATTTTCAGATGTTTTCAAAGTTTTTGTATCCTATTTGTATCTCGTATTGAATTTTTTATATCTTTGGTAAAACAAAGGAAAACAAATACTTACAATGAGCAAAGATAACGAAAATAAACCAAAATACATTATTAATTACTCTCCTGGACCTGGAATTAATGTAAGATTAAGAGGCAAAAGGCTGGCAAACGGCAATATTTCCCTGTACCTGGACTACTATACAGGATATATAAAAACTGAATCAGGTAACATTAAAACCCAAAGAAAAACTGAATACTTAAAGATATATTTATTTGATAAACCTCAAACACCCGAGGAAAGGCAAAAGAATAAGGAAAATCTTGACTTGGCTTTAAACATAAGAAATAAACGTGAAAGTGATCTGCTTCATAATCCTGAAGGCTTTATTTCTCCTCAGAAGAAAAAGATTAACTTCTTTGATTATTGCCAGAATTACATTAGCACTTACAGGAAAGGCGATATTAGGATGGTTACAGGTGCTGTACGATTATTTAAGGAGTTCACCAAGGAAAGCTACCTAAAACCAAATCAAGTTGATAACAAACTCATAACAGGATTCCGGGATTTTTTGATTGAAAAATATAATGGTGAAACCCCAAATTCATATTTAGCAAGACTTAAAAAGATTTTAAAAGCAGCAGTACAGGATGGACTATATACTAATTCTCCAGCAAATGGGATTTCATGCCCGGTTCCAGATGGTATTTCAAAAGCAATATTAATGCCTGATGAAATTGTCAAACTATCACAAACCGAATGTGGAAATGATGAAGTAAAGCGGGCTTTTCTTTTTTGTTTAAATACCGGATTAAGGTTTGTTGATGTTGTTGATTTAAAATATAAGCACTTACAAAATAATATGCTTTCAAAGCAACAACTAAAAACGGGTAAAAAGGTTAATATTGACCTAAACAACAATGCTACTAAACTACTTGGAGATTATAATAAACCAGATGAAAGTGTATTTACATTACCTTCATTTTCAAGTTGTGTCAGGACTTTAAAGAACTGGGCAAAAAAAGCAGGGATTGAAAAAAACCTGACCTGGCACTCGGCCCGGCACTCAGTTGGTACTATTTTAATTATGAATGGAGCTGATATTATTACTGTTAAAGGTATTCTGGGGCAGACTAAAGTTGAACATACTCAAAAATACACCCATATTGTTGATGAATTGAAAAAGAAAGCTGTTGATAGTTTACCTGAAATAGAATTATAAATTATGCCAGCAAAAGTTACATTAAAAAAAATTCATAATGCTTACCCCAAATTAAAAAAAATTGTAATTGATATTGACTCTTATAATAAAATAATCTTAGTGCCCCAGGAACAGATTGAAAATCATTTAAAGTATATTTCAAATACAAAAAAAACTCTTCCAAAAAAAAAGGCTGTTAAGGCAAAAGTTATAATCGATGAATTATTAGAATTAATAGAATTGGATGCAATATCAGATGGTTATCTAGCTACTTGGAAAAGATATTCATTTAAAGGCTATTTAAGCATGAAAACCTCTGCCATCAATTCCATGCTTTTTAAAATTAAAACCTTAGAAGAAATGGCTGAAATTCAAAGGATTAAGAACATTCTTGCTGGTTTAGATAAAGATTCTAAAATCAACTATTTAACCAATTATAAAAGGCAATTACGTGGGAGCTTTCCAAAGGATATGAATGCAATCGTAGAAGAGGATGAAGTTTATTGTTTTATTATTGCAGAATTAGATTATTGGAGAGATTTTGTTGACATTAAACCTAAAATAGAAAAGCCAATTACTACATTCAATATATCTGAACGGATTGATATAGAGAAACTATATAATTTGCTTGTTGACCATAAATTTATAGAAGGAAACAGCACATTTGAAATTGAAAAAAATAAAAACATTGAATTTAAAACGTTCAAAAACATTTTTTTAGATATCGAAGTTAAAGAACTGAAAGGTAAAACTGTGAAATGGATTGACAAATCAGTCACAAGAAAAGAAGCTAACATTCAAACCTTATATGAGCTTCTATATTTACTTAAACAAATGAATTTGCTTCCTGAATCAGATTTTAACACAAATAACAAAAATCCAGATAATCTATATCACAAAATAGGTAATTGTTTCTCTTCCTTTAAAAATATTAGCAAAAAGAACCCAGATTGCTATTCATTCAAACCCCAGCAAAAAACTGATAGACAAATTCAATTAAAAAAATTATTGGATAATCTTACTATTACTTTTACTGAAGAGTAATAGTAAGATTTCTTTAATTTCTTTAATTATCATTTCATTGCACTGTTAACATTAATTAACGGAGTTGCAACTCCATTTTGTCAAATTAAATACATGATAAAATGGAACAAAAAAAATTACAATTAAATTACCAAGAGCACCCCCTTTGGCGTGCCTTTGATGAGCGGTTTAAAAGATTAGAAAACCGACTCTTATCACAAAAAGCTGTCCTCACCTTTGAGGAAGGTGCTGAATATACAGCGTTTTCAAAAAGCTTCCTGTATAAACTTACATCGACCCATGGGATCCCTTTTTTCAAACCCAATGTAGATAATCCGGTCATACTGAGCAGTCAAAACCGGACTAAAGTGAGCAGTTAATTCCGGAGTAAACTGAGCAGTCAGTTTTAAGTGATATTTTCAACAAAGAACGCGATCTATTTCCAT
>JABMQB010000678.1 GCA_013203525.1 Mariniphaga sp. | reverse complement strand
GTCCAGCTGCCTCAAGAAATGTTTGGGCGAAATCCAGATTTTGAACCATTTCATCAGAGGAGCTTCCTGGTTCTATAACTCCGGGCCAACTGACCAACAGCGGGGTTTTAAAAGACTCGTTGTAAATGAATCGCTTATCGAACCAACCATGTTCCCCCAGATAAAATCCCTGATCGGAAGTGTAAACCACAATTGTATTTTCATCCAGGCCGGCTTCTTCCAAATAATCGAGCACTTCACCAACTCCATCATCAACTGATTTAATGGTACGTAAGTAATCTTTAATATATCGGTTAAATTTCCATTTTCCCAATTCTTCGCCTTCAAGGTTAGCATCTAAGAATTCCTGATTTTCACTTTCGTACGCTTCCATCCAATTGGCAAGTTGTTCATCATTCATACGTCTGATATCTCTCCTGAAATCGGTAGAATCACCATTGGGATCAACAATCAATTTAAAATCGTGTCCCCATCGTGCATGACCGTCAATCTGCATTTCCTGCTCTTTGGCGGCTGTTCCCATACCTTCATAATCATCGAAATAATTAGCGGGAGGATCAAAAGTTCTATCATCGTACAGATTTACATATTTTGGTGCAGGTAACCAGTTCCGGTGTGGAGCTTTTTGATGATATAATACACAAAATGGTTTTTCGGGATTGCGTTTATTTTTTAGCCAATCAAGAGTGGTTTCAGTAATTATCTCGGTACAATATCCTTCAAATCGTTTTCTTTCACCATTAATTAAAAAAGCTGGATTATAGTATTGCCCCTGACCGGGTAGCACCATCGAAAAATCAAATCCCTGTGGCAGACCGTCAAGATGTATTTTACCAATCATCGCAGTTTGGTAACCATTTGCCTGCATAAGTTTTGGGAAATTATCCTGATCCCAGTTAAATGGCTGAACATTATCTACTTTCCCATTTATAAAGCTGTGTTTTCCTGTAAGTAGCACAGCACGGCTTGGAGCACAAATTGAATTTGTTACACACGCACGGGTAAATATAGCTCCTTCGCTTGCTAACCTGTCAATATTAGGAGTTTCATTCAATCCAAAACCATAAGCGCTTATTGCCTGATAAGCATGGTCGTCACTCATAATAAAAAGGATATTGGGCTTTTTGTTGACTTCTGTTTTTGTACAATTAAATAAGAAAGTACTTAAGATAAACAGTAAAACAAGTTTTGTAAGATTATTCATAATTTATTGAATTGATGATTGGATACAAGATTAACTAAAAGCAGAACAATGTCCAAGAAAAAAATAATCAGAAATAATTGCATAATTAAGTAGGGGATAATTTTCAATCAAATGTCTTTTAATTAATCGTGTATTATGGAACGATACCAAGTATTTAGGTTTGGTTAGGATTAGAGGGCGACGGCTATGCTGTCGCCCTGCTTTCTTTTTAAAAATATAAGAAACAGTGTAACATTTTTTATTTCTAACAGTCTTAAGAATAGCATCTATTTTATAGCCATGAAATATTTAGTGTTTGTTTTATTTCTTGTCATGTTTTGTTCTTGCCTTGAAAAAAATCAAAGTGAAGAACAAAAAAATGTGTCATCATATCAGGATAGAAATCAGCATAAAAATGAATTAATCAATCCTGAACCGGAGAATGATTTAATTTCCAGTATTAAGGATGAAAAGAAAATCAATAAATCCAGGGAGTATGGTGGTGTTTTTATCGATGAAAGTATTTCTTTCCGTACACGTTAAAACACGATTAAAGGCACTAAAAAATCAAAACTGAAATTCATCAAAAAAAAATATTTCCATTCGCAAAGAATTTTTATATCTTAGTTTGGTTAAAACTAAATGTATGAAATTGTTTCAAACCAAAAATAAGTTTCCACACCTAATTTTTTTGTATCAACCAATAATCAGTTAAAATGAAAAAAATTGCTGTATTTCTATTGTTAAGCCTTTTTGCAATCTCAATGTATGCTCAGGAAGAGGATATTAAAACAGGCTGGAATTTTGGAGCGTTACCTACTATAACTTTCGATACCGACCTCGGATTTCAATATGGAGCCCTGGTGAATTTATATAATTATGGTGATGGATCGCGTTATCCCGATTATAACCATTCGTTATATTTTGAAGTTTCACGGTTTACAAAAGGAAGTGGAATTAACCGCTTCTATTACAATTCCGATCAATTGATACCCGGATTACAAACCTCGATGGATATAAGTTACCTTTCAGATGATGCGTATGATTTTTATGGATTTAACGGGTACAACTCGGTAATTAATGCCGATTGGATTGATGATACAAGTTCTGATTATATTTCACGGATGCATTATAAATACAGCCGTAAACTATTCAGGTTTAAAATTGATTTACAAGGAAAACTTTCGGGAGATAAGTTACGCTGGGCCGCAGGAGTAAATTTGTTGAATTTTAAGGTTGCTACCGTTGATATTGAGAAATTAAACAAGGGAAAAGAAGGCGATGATTTACTTCCGGCACAAAATGGATTGTATGAAAAATACCAGGATTGGGGAATAATTTCTGCAGAAGAAGCTGATGGTGGATTTGTCCCGACATTTAAGGCAGGTTTAGTTTTCGATACACGTGATAATAAACCAAATCCAATGAAAGGCTTATGGACAGAAGCAGTGATTGTTGCTTCACCAGAATTTCTGGGAGGTGAAAGTTCATTTGCGAAACTAAGCATAACACATCGGCAATATTTTACTATAATTCCTAAAGATTTATCTTTTGCATATCGTTTAGGATATCAAACAACTATTGCAGGCGAGGTACCTTTTTATTACCAGTCTCAATTGATAACCTCAGTTTTAACCGGAGCCTTGAGTGAAGGATTAGGTGGATCAAAATCATTACGTGGTATTTACCGAAACAGTATAATAGGCGATGGATTTATTTATGGTAATGCAGAATTAAGATGGAAATTTGCTCGTTTCCGTTTTATCAATAATAATTTTTATCTTGGATTAAATGGATTTGTTGACTTTGGAAAAGTTACAAAAGAATTAGAAGTTAATACTGGTAATATTGATACCGGTGCTATACCAGAAACTGCATATTTTAAAACCGATGCTGAAAAAATTCATACATCGTATGGTGCTGGTTTGCGTATTGCAATGAATGAAAACTTTATTATTTCGGTTGATTATGGTCTCGCCGGGAGCGAGCAGGATGGAACATCTGGAATGTATATCGGATTAAATTATTTGTTTTAAATGAATCCTTCATTTACATTTTACAAGGAGAAGGTGATTGTTTTGAATTAACAGAAGAGGATTTGGTACTCGAAACAGAGAATAAAATTGTTTTTATTGATTAATAAATAAAATCAAAAACGATTTTTGAGTTATTTCAAAACCACTAACCATAGTGGAATAATAACCATCGAAAGCAAAGTGGCCAAAACTATCATCCGGGCAACAAATTTTACCCGAAGGTTATATTGAACTGATAATACGTATGAGGTTAATCCCAGTGGCATTGCCGAATCAAGGATGGTTGCACAGAAATTGGAATCCTCAAAATTAAATAATTTTATCAGAAGATATAAAGTGGCAGGTAGAATAATCATAGTAAGTATTACAAAGAAAAATACCTGGCCCCATTCTTTTATTTTCCCAATCTCCTGTAATCCAAGAAAAATCCCTAATGAAAATAATACCACAGCGGTAACCGAATCAGAAAACAGTTTAATCGTTTTTTCTACAGGTATTGGAATTTTTACCTGAAAAAAAACAATCGCCAATCCAATAAATACAGATATCAGTAATGGATTTTTTAGCAGGTTTAATAATAGTTTTGGAATATTTGATTTTTGAGGGTTATGAATTTCAACCAAAATAATAGCTAATGTAAATAACCAAAAAACATAAACAGCAGATATTATTGCAGCAACAGGCAATATACTTTCTCCAAGTGTATTTTGTAAAACTGGTATTCCCAGGTATGCAACATTTCCAAAACATAGGATGAGAAACAATGTTTGTTTCATCTGGTTGTTGAAACCTGCAATTTTTGCAATGGGGTAGGCAAGAAGTATACAAAAAACAATATAAGCCGAATTAATCAAAATCAAATTGGAATATGAAGAACCAGATAATTTGAGGTGCATTAGCGAATAAATAACCAATGCCGGAAATCCTATCCATAATGCATATTTATTCAAAATTTCTATCCATTGCCGGTTAGTAACCTTTAAACGGGTTAACACAATTCCCAGAATAATTATCAGGAATAATGGCAGTACGCTATTTGTTGCATTTAAGAATGTACCCATTCTCCGTAATTTATATATGGACGAATATCAGTAATTATCATTTTTGCTTTTTTTGCAGCTTCAATTCCCAGGTCGCCATCTTCAAATACCTGGCAAAAAGCAGGTTCAATTCCCATTATTTTAGCACATTGAAGAAAAGCTTCAGGCTCTGGTTTATGCTTTAGTACATCATCGGCAGTTACTATTGCATCAAACAGTTCAAAAATACCCAAAGTTTCTAATTGAAGATTGGCACTTTTACGGCTGGCACCTGTACCAACAGACAATGGAATTTTGCCATAATATTCTTTAACCATATTTGTAACTTCAGAGATCGGTTTGAGGTATTCCATTGAATTGTGAAATGCTTCCTGTTTTAACCTGACAATTTCTTTGGGATCAGTTTTCAAATTAAAATCCCGGGCAATCCTTTGAGCAAACTCAATTGTTGGGCGTCCTGTCATTTCAAAAATAATTTGAGTATCAAATGTAAATCCTAAAATTTTACCGACTTGATTCCAGGTTGCAACATGGACGGGAAGAGAATCTGATAAGGTTCCGTCAAGATCGAAGATAAGTGCTTTAGCTTTAGGATGTACTTTTATATTCATTTAGAATGATTGAGTGCGAAAATTACAAAATCAAACAAACATACAATTCCTTTAGTTTAGGAATAGAATATTACTTAAGATTCATATTAAAAATTTAACTTTGTAAAAACCAAAATCATAAATTATGAAGTACCTGTTTTTTATATCTGCGCTTTTTTTGACCCTCGTTGCATTTAGTGAATCAAATGAAATTGAAAGGAATGATCGGGATAATCCGAACGGAAATCAGCAAATAAAATGGGAGTTGATTTGGGAAGATAATTTTGATACTGATGGTTTGCCAAATGAAAGTATTTGGGATTATGAAGAAGGTTATGTCCGAAATAATGAAGCCCAGTATTATACAAGAAATAGATTGGAAAATGCCCGCGTTGAAAATGGTAACCTGGTTGTTGAGGCCAGAAACGATAATTGGGATGGCAAAGAAATTACCTCGGCAAGTTTAATAACAAAGGGTAAAAAGCATATTTTGTTTGGGAAAATTGAAGTACGTGCGAAGTTGCCTACCGGGAAAGGTGCCTGGCCTGCTATTTGGATGCTTGGTACTAGTTTTAAAAACGGAACCCGTTGGCCCGATTGCGGTGAAATAGACATTATGGAAAACGTTGGTTTTGACCCGGATAAGATCCATGGTAATATCCATACTAAAAGCTATAATCATGTTATAGGAACCAACAAAGGAAACAGTATTATTGTGGAAAAGCCATATGCCGATTTTCATGTATACACGATAGAATGGTTTGAAACCCGGATTGATTTTTTTGTGGATGGTGAAAAATATTTTTCATTCGCAAATGAAAATACCGGAAAAACAACATGGCCATTTGATGACCCTCATTATTTAATAATTAACCTGGCTATTGGTGGTGGCTGGGGAGGTCAGCAAGGCATTGATGATAGTATCTTTCCACAAAAATATTACATCGATTATGTAAAGGTTTATAAGCAGAAATAGTTATTGTTTTAAAATCTTATAAGATTGTATTTTTTTATCGTTAAATAACTGAAGAACATATATTCCTGAAGTTAAAGTTGAAATATCATAGCCTGAATTATCATTTAATACATTTGAATAAACTTTGTTGCCAGCCAGGTTATAAATTTCAAATATTGAGAATTCATCAGCATTAGAAATCCATAATTTATTTTGAACCGGATTAGGATAAACCAATACTGCGCTTTCAACCATATGCGAAATATTAGTATTAATTGATAATTCTTCCAGTTTAATTTCTGAAAACACAACATCCTCATCAGACTTACCCATATCAAATACAATCCTTGCACTTAGGTCTGTAACGTCCATGTCAAAAATATAGGCATAATTTGCAAATGTATCGGTTAAAGTAATTCCATTATATCCACTATATGCCGACCATGGGGAGGATGTCATTCCGGTATATGCACTTATTGTACGTTGCGCTGAAGCCTTTGCAGTAAAAGAAACTCTATACTTTTTCCCTTCGTAAAGTTGCACCTGATTTTTTGCAATTTGCACATGCCATGATTCAGCTCCTCCATTGTTAATTGTAATTTTCAGATTTCCTGAAATACCTTGAAACACTGCAGATGCTGTTCCTTGTTTATATAAATCCCAACTGTTTGTTCCTGTCTGAAAATTTGATTTATATAAAGGGGTTGCGTTGTATTCAAATGCTTCAGGCATTTCATTGTGCAGTAGTGCATCAATAAGAGATTGATTATATGTTTTTGAGGTAGGGTTATAAATTCCAAAACCGGCACTAAATTCCCAGTATGCCCAGCTCCAATCCAATGATTCCAGATAGCGGGAAAGAAAAGATGTCCATCTGACTCGCGATTCCATATCTGCCTTTTCGTAAGCTCCAAATTCACCAATATGAATAGGTATGTTTTGTTGTTCGCCTAATTGAACGAGTGGTGCAAAATCCTGCCTCATAATGCTACGCTCTGTTTCTGTATCCATCCATTCAGTACCCATCCACGCATCCGAACCTTCCGACCAACTTGCTCCCTGATGTGTAAAATGAAACGGATTGTAATAATGGACAGTTAAGATAATATTTTGATCATCAGGAATTTCAAGCTTTAATAAACCTCCCAAGCCTCCATATTCTCCGGTGCCGATTACAACAATTCTTTCCGGGCTATGAATTCTGATTGATTCCAAAGCATCATTTAGAAAAATATTCCATGTATCTGCATCAAGATTACCGTGTGGTTCATTCAGAATCTCAAATAGTAAATTATCAGGATAATCTTTAAAAAACTCAGAAATTTGTTCCCATTGAGACATAAATCGGGCTTTATTTCCAGTAGGATTTTCGTATAAAGCCTCGTGGTGATGCATGTTGATAATTGCATATAATCCGTTATTTAGAGCCGAATCAACAACTTGTTTAATTCGGTTCAAAAAATTAGGATTTATAGTATAGGGATAAACTTCAGCGCTTCGGTTTGCGGGCTCCCATCGAATTGGGATTCGAACATGGCTAAATCCCAGTTCTGAAATCATTCCTGCATATTCGGGTTGCCATTGATTTCCCCATCCTGTTTCCGTAGGGGCTTCGAACATATTGCCATAATTAATTCCCTGCCCAAGTTTTTGGTTTATCTCAAATGCTTTTTCACGCTGAGAAAATACGTATTGTGGAAAAATCAACAATATAATTACAACTATATTCTTTGATATTTTGATAAAATTCATCTGGTTTTTTTACATTTATTAATAATGCTTAATCATTCACTCAATCATTCACTCAATCATTCAGTCAATCATTCAGTGCTTCAATCAATACCCTGCTGCCTGTCCGTCTTTCCTCGATTCAGATGCGCCAAAATATACTTTGTTCTTATCATCCCATTTGATAGCTTGATATCCTCCATAAGGACCTATTGAATATTGGATTGAATGGCCTTTCCGTACTAAATTCCGAATTGTTTGGTATGGAAATCCACTTTCCAGAAATACGGTTCCTCCATCGGTCATAATTTCCCCTGTAGGTTCACTTGAACCATCATGGTAAATTCGGGGCGCATCACCTGCCTCTTGCAAATTCATCCCAAAATCAATTAGGTTACAAACAATTTGAGTGTGCCCCTGAGGTTGCATAGCTCCTCCCATTAATCCAAAACTGATAAAAGGTAAGCCATCTTTTGTAATAAATGCCGGAATGATTGTATGAAATGGCCTTTTATGAGGTTCGTAAACATTTATATGTCCTTCTATTAAAGCAAAAAGTTCACCTCTGTCCTGCAAAATAAATCCAAGTTTGCCAGGTGTCATTCCTGATCCCATTCCCCTATAATTACTCTGAATAAGTGAAACCATATTCCCATCTTTATCGGCTGTGGTTAAATATATCGTATTTCCTTGCTCCAATTCTCCAGCCGGATAACTTCGGGCAGCTCTGTTTTCCCTGATTAAATTAGCCCTTTCTTTTCCATATTCTTTTGAAATAAGTTTCTCAATTGGAATATCATTAAAATCAGGATCTGAATAATATTTTGCCCGATCTTCAAAAGCCAGTTTTTTTGCTTCAATAAATAGGTGCATATATTCAGGAGAACCGAACCCCATACTTTTTAAGTCGTAGTTTTCCAGGATGTTTAACATTTGTAAAGCAGCTGTTCCCTGCCCGTTAGGAGGTAGTTCCCAAACATCATAACCCCGGTAATTGGTTGACAGGGGTTTTACCCATTCCGAAGTATGATCTTCAAAATCTTTCATCGAAAGAAAACCTCCGTTTTCTTGCATATACT
>JABMQB010000677.1 GCA_013203525.1 Mariniphaga sp. | reverse complement strand
TGGCCTAATGATGGTGTTTCATGGACCACCCAAAACGGGCAGGATCCGGGACCGGCGCAATCAATAGATGCAAGGTTGGAGTTAGATTTTGAATATCTTGAAGAAAATGACTTTGTACCAGACCGGGGATATTATCATTTCAGCCATTACAGGCATAAACGCTATGATGATTTTATTGCGCGGGTATGGTATGGTGATATTCTTCATCCCACTTTTTTAGTTTGGGAGAATGAATTGTTAAAAGCAGAAGCCAGGTTACGCACAGGTAGCGTTAATGGAGCTTTGTCTATCTTAAATAATCATGATGGAGCAAGAATAAGAAGGGGTCTATTGCCCGAATTAGTTTCTTCTAATTCTAATGAGGTATTGTGGACTATTTTCTATGAAAGAGATATCGAATTGATTAATACCGGTATGGGAATCAGTTATTTCGATATGCGTCGTAGAGATCAATTACAAAGAGGAACAATACTACACTTTCCTGTTCCGGCAAAAGAACTGGAAATCATGCAAATGGAAGTGTATACTGTAGGAGGAGCTCCTGATGGGGAAAATATTTCACAGGGAAGCTGGACAGGGCTGGATGGGCTTACTTCACCTTTAGATTAAACTATGTTTGATAAATTGAAAATATTAAGTTTTTTGCATCATTGGGTTTGATTGAAAAGTCCGGGAAAGTTGAATTTAGCTCTAATAACTTTTATAAATTCACTAAATTGGGAGTACAAGTTCGAATCGAAATCATAAAAACAAATTTCCAATAAATAACGTGTTTAAATACTAAAAGTTAATTAGGTGTTATCCAGCATGTTATTCCTAAATTGAAAAGAAATATTGTAAATTAGAGGTAGAAATCACTTAACACATTAAATGGATCCTGCAAATAAATAGCTGAACCAAAAATTATGAAAAAGTTAACCTTAAAATTAATTCGCAATGAAAAAATCATTCTTAATAATAACCTTTATATTAATAATATTTTCAGGCTTTTCACAAGATAAATATACTTGTGATATGATTAAGAAAACCCTCAAAAGTATCGATGTATATGTTACGGATATAAAAATCGCTGATGGTCGTAAAAACGGGGGAGTTAGGTCAATGATCGTAACTTATACCGCAAACCTGTTGCCTAAAAACCAAGCCGGTGAGATTACTAAAGTATTGGAATGCCTCAAAGTTGCCAATGAAAAATTGAATGCCGATTTAGATGAAATTTCCGCTGTGATTGGTGATATGGACGGAAAAGCGCTAGCGGTAATAAATGTAAGTAAAGCCATTGTTAATAATTATTACAGAACAAAAAATACAGAGGAATATGTCAAGTCCTGGAACGTTTACCGAGTTAATAAAAACTTTCTTCCATCATTATTAAGTCATTCAAAACAAATATAATGCATACTAAAACCAAAAAAATGAATAGCAGCAAAATAATTTTCTTAACTATATTGCTTTTGAGCGGCAGTATTTGCTCTGCTCAAAAATTAACCGAACTTGAGTATGCTACATTCACTACTGGAGAAATGAAATCCGCTGGTTTTATTGACGAAAGGTCATATGGAATTATCGGGGATCTCGCAACTAATAAGTTTCTCGGGACTGGCTTTGTTGTAACCAAGAGTGACTTAATAATTACCGCCGACCATGTAGTTGATAATTATACAAAAATTGTTTACATACCTGGGGGATCAAGTGAAAAAATACCGCTGGAAATAATAAAACGATTCCCAGAATATGACTTAGCAGTATTGAGATCATCTAAAAAAATAACAGACAAGCCCTTGAAAATAGCTAAGTATAAAAAAGTTAAAGTAAAAGATCCCTTAATGTATGTTGCGTACGACCTAAAAAGGAAAGAGTTTATTAAAGCATGCTCAATCATAAAGATTATAGGGAAAGCTTATTACAACTTTTCACCGTTTGTCTTTGATTGTTTCACTTTCCCTGGCCAAGCAAAAGGCGGCTACTCGGGCTCACCAGTGTTTAATACTAAATGTGAAGTAATTGGAATAATACAAAGTTACTCAATTAGTAAAAACCCGAATACAGACAGTGAAAAAATTGTTGTTAGCGGAGTTAGTTTAGAACCAATATATAAACAAATAAAGTAATGTACACCCTAACCTTTAAGAAAAGTAAGTCGAAACGGTATAAAGAGGCCCTGAGTATCGCCATGGGATTAGGGGCCTCTGAAAATACCGATGCTATTACTCTTGAGGTTCGCGGTATCGATATACTGTATTTATACCGTAAATTAATGGACCTGCTTTCAATTGTCCATAAATGGAGAGGTACGGTTGCTTTTTACAAAGGTGTTAAAGTTGATCCTTTCAGGTTTGTTTTCCAGGTGTGGAATACTGCCTGGCCATGCTCACAAAAAAAGAATACTGAAAATAATCCTTTACACTGTAACATCGATAACGATCAGAAAGGGTGGGGGTGCAAACATTTGCGCTCCATGATCAGGGATTTAACCGGTGATGGGAATTATGAAAAAAGTAACTGGTACTGGTATAATTACGGTTCGTTTGCTAATAACGGCGACTGGATCCTGAACAAAGAGGCAATTTTTAATAAGTTAAAAAATGAAGTAATCAGCCGGGGGTTAGATGTATGCCCGTTTCTTGATTTAAGCATGGTTAGCAATGAAGTATACAATGAATTACCGGACCGGATTATAATTGACAATGTAACTTTCAGGGCCCACTTTGCAATTAGGTACGAAGACGGGAAAAGGAAAATAGCTGCAGTTAACATCAGGCATATTTCTGATCCGGTAAAATCTCAGGAATTAAGAAGAAAGAAAGTTGTATCCGGATACGGTAGGTCAATATTTTATTTAGCGAATGAAGATGTTGCAAATATGCCTCTTGAAGTTGTTAATAAGGTAACTGAATTAAATGATAAATTAAGGCTATTCGATAAAACTGAAACTCTTATTCAGGTGTTTGAGGACGGGTTTTGTAAGAATTGACAAAACCTTTATAAGCATTTAATTGTTTATATGATACAATTTGATACTTTTTAGTACGTTTTTTATTTAGTTTTAGTAATAAAAAGTATATTTAAATACAATTTTTAACACTCGGCTGGTAAGAAAAACAGATTTATGTAGTAGATTTACGGCCTTAAATTTGTAATTTAATGTATAAGTTTGTAACTTATTACAATAAAAATTGAATGGTACGTTAGCAGTAAATTTATAACTTTCAGATTTTAATATATTATGATATTGGCAAGTATAACTTGGGAGTTTGTTGCATTGATAATTACTGGTGTATTAGCCTTAATGGGCACATTAGCATCCCTTATTTATAAGCAGGGGAATATTGATGGGAAAATTATTGCCGTTAGTGATAAGGTTGATGTTGTCGATTACAAAGTTGAAAAACTAAGTGATAAGTTTGATAATTTTTTAATGAGGCCTTGGGCAGAAGGGCAGTCTCCTGTAAAACTTACAAAATTAGGGGTAGATATATACGCCAAAGAACAAATTAAGAAATTTGTTGCAGAGAAATTTGATGAAATACTTAGTAGGCTTAATGATGCGAAACCAATCTCAGCTTATGGCGCGCAGGAGCAGTTATTTGATATTGTCAATTCTTACAAGAACGATAAAGAATATAAAGTAATCTTAGAAAACGAAGCATTTAAAGCGGGCCAACACATCGATATTCTTCTAAAAGTAATTGCAATTGGAATGCGAGATGAAGTATTTAATCAGCTTCATTTTAACGTAGACCATATTGATGAAACTAATCCTAACCAAACAGAATAAAACTATTTTACATTAAACCTTCTGTATCCTTCTTAATTTTTGATTTCAGGATTTTGGCATAAATCTGGGTTTGTTTTGATATTGGTATGCCCTAACATCTTACTCACAGTTTCTAATGGCACATCATGCCCTAAGGCAACCGTGGTTGCAAAAGTATGCCGGGCCATATAAAAACTAATAGGTTGTTTAATCTTACAAACTTCCTGCAGCTCCTTCAGGTAAACATTCAATTTCTGGTTTGTGATAATGGGTAGCTTATAATCATATTTTTCAAGTATTGCCCTAGCTTTCGGGAATAAGGGTATATATGAGGGCTCGTTTGTTTTTGCCCGGTGAATAATTATTCAATCCATTCCTTCCTCATTTACAAAGTTTATTGATTTCAAGTTTGATAAATCAACATACCCAAGCCCGGAATAACAGGAGAATATAAACAGGTCTTTCACTTTCTGGATCCTTGGGAAATCTGAAAAGTCTTTTTCCTCAATAGCTTTTAGCTCTGTATCGGTTAAATACCTGCGATCATTATAGTACTGATAAATTTTTGCTCTTTTGCTTTGGTAATTCGTAACTGAATAAGGGCTTCTCCTTGGTTATTTAACTTATTTTTTCTATTATATACAAACTTGAATTTTAATTTCCGCATGGCATCGGTATTTTAAAAGTACTACTTTTAATTATCTGGTTTTATAAAGGTACTGCTTTTTAGAAAAACTTTGGTAATTAGAGAATAAAAATGATATATATTAAAATTCCTGTAAGTGGCTAAAACAACAAAAAACGCTGATATTAATATACCAACGTTTTTCTTAATAATCAACGGTTGTGCCCAGAACAGGGGACGAACTTAGTTAATTCCATAATTCTTGCTAACATATTAAAATACTCTTAAAACCATTTGAAATTAATACTTTGGGAGGATTAGTATTTAATTTTGGATTAACCTTAATTCATCTAAATTAAAAAAATGTGAGGAAGATTTTTATTTTTGTATGAACAAAAATTATTTTAAATGGCAACTGTAAACTTATTTCTCAGGGCTGGTAATAAGAACAAATTAGCATATATATATCAGGCTTGGAAAATCGGACAAATTGACTACCCTTATCCGTTTTAAAGTGAGCAGTTGAGCCGGAGTAAAGTGACCACCCCTGATTTTACCAAAACGAAAAGAACTTTTTCAAGTGTT
>JABMQB010000676.1 GCA_013203525.1 Mariniphaga sp. | reverse complement strand
TTTAACATGGCATTAAATAAAAGAGTGGGATAGGAGTTAGGTCCTATTGTAGTTGTACTAAGCGATGCTTTTGAAATTTTGAACTTCCAATCGCCCGAAATATCTACTTTTTCATCACCAATAGCAATAAATTGTTCTCTTGGATTTCCGTAAATACCACCACCACCACCTGTATCGTTAACACGGACAACCAGCATATTTTTGCCAGGGCGAAGGTGTTTTGCATCCAGTGTATATACTCTGTCTTTATTATAATCGTTTGTTGTTCCTATTTCTATGCCGTTAACCCAGGTAATATCCGAATCATCAATTTTTCCCAGATGGAGGGTCATATTACTTTTTGTCTGTTCTTCATTTAAATATATTTCTTTTCGATACCATGCAATTCCATCAATGTCGATATATCCCTGTTGTTCCCATAATCCGGGAGTTCGAATAGTTTTCCAGTTGCCATCATTAAAATCAAGTGCCGACCAAACCGGCTTACCTTCATCCATCCCCTTATCTTCATCTGGTAATTCGCCTCCTAATATTTTTTTAATTTCAGCAAGCTTTTTTTCCTGTAAGCTTTTCATATCCAGTTGTTGTAATTCAATAAGCGCCCCCCTTAAATCAGGATCATCTTTAATTGTATTAGGGCTTGACCATGTTTCGGCAACAGTACCGCCCCATGAAGTATGAATTAGTCCTATCGGAACATCCAGTTTTTCAATCAGGTTACGCCCAAAAAAGTATCCAACTGCAGAAAATCCTCCAACAGTTTCAGGAGAACATTCAACCCATTCGCCTGAACTAATATCATCCTTAGGAAATTGCTCAATTGAATGAGGCACAGTGAATAAGCGAATACTGGGAAACTTTGCATTAATTATCTCTTCTTCAGCATTAATTACCTGGCTCATTTGCCATTCCATATTTGATTGGCCCGAACAAACCCAAACTTCACCAATCATAACATTTTCGTAGGTTATTGTGTTGCTCGCTTTAATGGTCATTGTAAATGGACCACCGTATTCCTGGACAGGAAGATTTACTTGCCATGTACCATCGTTAGTTGCCCGAGTTCTTTCAGTTTTATTATTGAATGATATTACAACTCTTTCGCCCGGATTTGCCCAACCCCACACCGGAATTTCAATACCTTGTTGTAAAACCATGTTTGAACTGAAAATTTTGGGAAGTTTCACTTCAGCAAAAGAAGTAAGGGTAGAAACAAATAATAATAGAAAAGTAAATTTATACGATTTCATTGCATGCAAATTTATTTATTTGCCTAAAATTATTAGAATTTTGACTTAATTCAAATAATTAACCAATTAAGTATATTAATAGCATGCTACCCGTGGACATCCGGGCAAGACAGGCATATTGTTTTCTTTCAAGTATTTTAACTCCGTACAAGTTGATGGATTACAACATGTATTACAAACTCGTTTAAAAGATGCAAATTTTAGCAAATTCACATCATTAGTCAGAAAATCTTCCTTAACGGGTTCCTTTTTCAACAGGTCGGTACTTAAGTATTTTTTGTTATCATCAGAAAAAACGGTAATAACAATTGAATTTGGTCCAAGTTTTTCTCTTACTTTTATGGCTCCCAGGAAATTAGCACCTGAAGATATTCCAACTCCAATTCCCATCGAAGCCAGTTTCTGTGCCATTATAATAGAATCTCCATCGTCAACTTTTATAACTTCATCCAGGAAATCAAGATTAATAATTGATGGGATGAATTCATCAGAAATGCCCTGAATTCGATGCTTGCCTACTTTATGGCCGGTTGAAAGCGTTGGTGAATTTAAGGGTTCAAGGGGATAAATTCTTATATTCTGATCTTGCTCCTTTAAAAATTTTCCTACACCCATAACTGTCCCGCCTGTTCCGACACCTGCTACAAATGCATCGGGTTTAATACGCCTGTATTTTAACTGCCACCACAGTTCTGGGGCAGTTGTCAGATAATGTGCTTCGGTATTATCATTATTTGAAAACTGTTGAGGCCTGAATCCATTTATTTCAGCTGCCAAAACATCAGCCTTTTTTATACTTCCCAGGAATCCGCCTTCTTTTTTGCTGATCAAATTAATTTGTGCTCCATAACTCTTGATCAGATTTATTCTTTCACTACTCATCCAATCTGGCATAAATATGCGTACATTAAAACCCATAGCCCTGGCAATGGCTGAAAAGGATATTCCTGTATTTCCACTTGTAGCTTCTATAATTGACATATTCTGGGTCAGAACACCATCTTGTGTAGCTTTGGATAGAATATGAAAAGCCATTCGGTCTTTTATACTTCCTGTCATATTCAGGTTTTCAGCTTTAGCATAAATTGTTCCTTTTTCCCCTTTATATAGAAAATCAATAGCCAATAACGGTGTATTCCCAATTAAGCTTGATAATCCCTGTAGTCTTTCTGAAAACTGGATTTTCATATTTTATAGCACATTAAAATTTTTGACCTGATAAATATTTTCAGATTTAATTATTTTCTCAGATGCTAAATATGCATCTATTTATAAAATGATTTAATGATAAAAATTATGAAATAAGAGTTATTTTTTCTTGATTTTGTTTGATATCATTTTTAATACTTCAATTTGGTCGTATTCCGAGCAGTGCCCAGCCATAGCTGAGAAACTTATTTTAGCGTCTGATTTTGGATTATCCATATTTTTAAGCATTTCATCAAATGCTCGTAATGCAGGATTTAAATAAAAATTATCCATATCGGCACCCCAAATCCAGAGTTTCCCTTGAAGTTTTGGACCCAGAGTTTCCCAATTGTTTTCAACATAAAGTTTCAGATCGTATTTCTCCCAATGTTTTGCAACCTCTCGATCAATTACTCCGGAAATTGGATCGAACATTGGCTTGGGCAATCCGTTTTCACCTTTGGGGCTGAACAAAGCTGTAAATGCACTAAATTGCCCCCCGGAATTTAAATATGTATCAGAAGTTCCAAGTACATTTTCGAACTGAATAAAATCTTTTTGGGATACGCGTGGTTCTCCATCCACATTTCTGACTATTGGGCGCAGGTAACCGAATTCATTGATAAAAGCGTTTTCATCTTTATAAATATTGATCAATTGACAATTTTCAAAATCAACCTGGTCGGGGCTATATGAAAAACATCCATTAAAAAAATCGGGATAGAAAATTTGTAATGCTAGCGAAACCCAACCCCCAGTTGAACAACCATCCAGGAATCGCGATTCGGGAATCCCAATTGCCCGGTATTTTTTTTCTATATAAGGAATTACTTCCTCAATTAACGCAGTGCCATATGGACCGCTGTTATCAGAATCGAGCTGGTAACAATCGCCGAAGGGGCCTTCTCCATCAAGAAAAACATTTATGATTTGTGGAGCTTCATCTGTCATCCACCACTTATGAAAATTGCTTCCTTCTCTTGTTAATCGGGCTGCACGTGTGTATCGTCCACCGTAACCGGCAATGTTATATCGGATCGGGTATTTTTTATCTGGATTTTTGTAATAACCTGACGGTAATATAACAGCGGCTTTTATGCGCATTTCTTTATTCCAGAATTTAGAAACCACGTCACTTTTAATATCTACTAGTTTTAAAATTTCATTTTCAATAAATTGAGTTGGCTGGACAAGTTGTTCCAGCGGAATTTGTAATGTTGTGCTTTTGTTTAATTCTAAGGATATCGCTTTGCTGTAAAGATTGCCCGGTGCATTGATGCCAGATTCGTTAATATCCTGATCCCAAAGTACCTGTACGGTGTATTTCCCTTCTGGTAAAGCATCCAGATTTGCTTCTACTGATTTGGTAAGTTTTGTATTTCCATCAATAACGAAAGCTTCTTTTTTATTCCAATCAGAAACGTTTAAAGCAAAAATTTTATTGCTACTGTTTGGCCATGTACTCCAACGAGGCTCCCGGCTTTGGCTGCTACTGACAAACAGGAATAGCCTACCATTAGATTTAAATTGTTCCTGAATTTCTTCTGAGACTGCTGTTCCAACCTGAAGAGAAAAAGTGTTTTGACCCGTTAACGTCGCAATACAAAATAAATAGAAAGTAGCTACAAATAGAATTTTTTTCATTGATTTTTATTTTAAACAGATAATATTTCAATGGAGGTTAAAACTATAAATTATTTCAGAAGCAAAAAAAAGTAGAAAGACCTGAATTGTTTTGTATTCTTGTGCTTTAACTGGACTCAAATTCTTTAAATTTGATTTAGAATTATTTATTCCTTATTGAAAGTAATCTGAATAAGATTCACATTCAGAAAAAAATTGTTTTGGGGTCATTCCCGATAATTGCCTGAATTCATTAATCATATGTGCCTGATCATAGTAACCGCAATTGTATGCTAATTGAGTAAGGTTGTAATTCTTATTTTTTTCTTTTTGGTTTAATGTATTTTGAAACCTGACTATTTTTAAAAATTGTTTAGGCGAGGTTCCAATAAATTCAGTAAATGAACGCTCATATTGTTTTCTGCTAAGGCATGCCTGGTTTGAGAGGAATTCAATATTGGCAATTCCACGTAATCGGTTGATATGAGAAATACTATTACTGATACGTTTAAATTCATATAATTTGTGGTGTTTATGAAGTTGTTGTAACATAAATTTTTCAATAATATTGATTTTATCCTGAAAAGAATTTGCTTCATATAAATTGGATTCTATTTTTGAAACCTGATTTTTAAGGATATTATTTAATGGGACATTTTGGTTATACAATTCTTTTGCCGGGATATTAAAAAACATCATTGCTCCCTGTGGTTGAAATAGAACTGAAAATAGTGAAAGTCTACCTTTAACAGTAAGATCGTAAAATTCCTTTTGTTGTCCACTTATACATGTGTTCTCAGGAATTGATTTTTTAGGATCCAGTGATTCGGGTTTCTCCTCTAAATAGAAAATAAGCTCCATTAAACCACTGGGGACTATTCGTTGAGTGTATTCATTTCCATTTGACACACAGTTTTCCAAAGCCCAATAATGTTTAATATATGGAGATAATAAAGCTGATGGCTTTGCAATTTGAAAACTCATATCCAAAGAAATTTATACAAAACTAGTTACTGTTTTAAACAAAGAGAATTACTGCTAAAATTAGCCGTAATCCTCTTTTGATAATTAATTGTCCCCGTAAAGTCCAAGTTTATTTCCTTCACTATCGATGAATAGTGCAAAGTAACCGCGCCCTTCAGCTTCAATTTTTGTTTTAGCCTGAACAATTTTACCTCCATTTTTTTCAATCTTTTCGATTGTTTCATCCAGGTTGTTTTCGGTATTAAGGCTTACAAGAACTCCGTCTGATGATGGTTTAAATCCGGGAGACCACGATATGGCCCCTTCATCATTAGGGAAACAGGCCATCTTTTCTTCTCCGCAATCAAGTACTTTCATTTCGTTTTGTAAAATTGAACTGTAAAATTTTACTGCTCTTTTAAAATCTGTTGCCGGGATTTCAACCCATGAAATTAACTTTTTCATTGTTTAATTCTTTTTTGGTTTTAAAATATTAACGACACAAATGTAATTTCCCTAAATTTGTAAAAATTGAAAAATTGCGACATTTAATAAAAAGCAGGATTTTTTTTTTCTTAGTTGTTAAATTTTTTTTTATTTGAATTTTCAGATAATACTCTGTATATTTAGGATAATACATACATTCGGAGCCGAATTATTATAATTCGAAGTGTAATATATTTTATTTGGAAAAATTTATGATGAAGGAACAGCAGGTTGTAATCACGGGTTTGGGAGCTGTAACACCTATTGGCATTGGTGTAAAGGATTTTTGTAAGGGATTAAATGCCGGCCGAAATGGAATTTCGAAAGTTACTCGTTTTGATGTGACAGATTTTCGTTCGAAGCTTGCAGCTGAAATAAAGGACTTCCAACCCGAAAAATGGATTGAAAAAAAATCCATAAATCGTATAGATCGGTTTATACATTTTGCTATTGCTGCTTCAACCATGGCGATTGAAGATGCAGGGTTGGATTCCTATTCGTATGATAAAAACATGATAGGTGTTATCGTTGGTTCAGGTATTGGTGGTTCACAGGCAATCGAGGATGGACTTACAATACTTAAGGAAAAGGGGCCCAATAGTATGAATCCTTTTTTTATTTCGAAACTTTTAATTAATATGGCTGCATGTATGGTTTCCATTAAGCATGGATTAAAAGGCCCCATTTCTGCGCCCTCAATGGCTTGTTCTACAGGACTAAATGCAATTGGTGATGCGTATCGGATTTTACAAAGAGGTGATGCTGAAATTATGCTTGCCGGTAGTTCCGAAGCAAGTATCACTCCGCTGCCATATGGTGGATTTTGCGCCACACGTTCGATGACAACCAATGATAATCCTGAAAACGCTTGCAGGCCTTTTGATAAAAATCGCGATGGTTTTGTAATGGGAGAGGGCGCTGGAATTGTTGTTTTAGAAAACCGACAACATGCTTTAAAAAGAGGCGCCAGAATTTATGCTGAACTTGTAGGTTACGGAAATACCGCCGATGCCTTTCATTTTACAGCACCAGAGCCAAGTGGAGATGGTATGAAGCGGGTTATGAAGGCAGCTTTGAAAGATGCTGCTTTAGATGCCGAAAAAATCGGATATGTTAATGCTCACGGTACATCAACTGTATTAAATGATAAAAGCGAAAGTTTAGCCATAAATAAAGTTTTTGGCAAACATGTAAATAAATTAAGGGTAAGTTCAATAAAATCGATGATTGGCCATTTATTGGCAGCTGCCGGTTCTGTCGAATTTATTTCAACTGTTATGAGTTTGTATACGGGTATTATCCCGCCAACAATAAATTATAAAGAGAAGGATGAGGATTGTAATCTTAACTATGTAACCAACGTTGCTGAAACGGTTAAATTAAATGCGGCAATGACTAATTCGTTTGGTTTTGGTGGAGGTAATGCTTGCCTGATAATTAAAAAATATGAAAATGAATATTAAAATTCCTAAACTTCAAATCGGAAGTATTACAGCAGATATTCCTATAGTTCAAGGAGGTATGGGAGTTAGAGTTTCTCTTTCTTCACTTGTCTCAGCAGTAGCTAATCAAGGTGGAATTGGAACAATAACCAGTATTGGATTAGGTGATATTACTGCAACTGCAAGAGGGTATGAAAAAACTTCAAGAGAAGCGCTAATAAGTGAAATCCGGAAAGCAAAAAGTTTAACCAAAGGTCACCTTGCTGTAAACTTAATGGGTGTTCTTAGTAACGTAACTGACCTTATCAGAACCTCTGTAGAGGAAGGTATTAAAATGATAGTTTTTGGTGCTGGCTTGCCGACTAAACTTCCTGATATTGTTAAAGAAGAAGATGTTAATCTGGTTCCTATAATTAGTTCTTCAAGAGTTGCAGAATTTATTATGCGCACCTGGGATAAATTTTATAAAAAAATGCCCGATGCATTTATTTTGGAAGGGCCACTTGCCGGTGGGCATTTAGGATTCTCTGTTGAACAATTGGAAAAACCTGATGATTTTTCTCTGGAAATACTTTTGCCTCAGGTATTGGAATCGATAAAACCCTATGAAGATAAATACGGGAAGAAAATCCCGATTGTAACCGGAGGAGGTATTTATACAGGGCAGGATATTAAACGTATGCTTTCAATGGGCGCTTCGGGAGTTCAAATGGGAACCCGTTTTGTGTGTACTGAAGAGTGTGATGTGTCGCCCGAGTTTAAGCAGTCGTATCTTGATGCCACCAAAGAGGATATTGTTATAATAAAAAGCCCGGTTGGTATGCCCGGGCGGGCAATTAATAATAAGTTTTTAAAAGATCTTGAAATTCAGGGGAAATTTAAAATTAGTTGCCCTTACAGATGCCTTACAGCTTGTAAAATAGAAACGGCAAGATATTGTATTGCAAAGGCTCTGTTGAATTCCTGTTTTGGCAAGGTGGACGAAGGCCTGATTTTTTGCGGACAGAATGCATATCGTATTAATAAAATTGTAAAGGTTGAAGAATTATTTAATGAATTAATTGAGGGATATAATGAAGCGGATTAGATATTAATTATAAACTTCTTAAACAGATTCTAAAATAACCGAATGCCTAACCATCTTAGAAGTATAAATCTTTTATCAGATAAATATCCGACAAAAGAACATTACCCTTTTAATTTGCCAATATTTTCAGAAACCAAACATTTGGTTTTTAATAATCCGGTTACGATGTTTGTAGGTAATAACGGAACCGGTAAATCGACTTTGCTTGAAGCGATTGCTGTAGCAGGCGGAATTTATATCTGGCGTACAGGAAGAAATTCCCGTTATGAGGTTAACCACTATGAAGCATCGCTGCATAGATACCTTCAGTTGAATTGGTCGAATGGCAAAGTTCCAGGGTCTTTTTTTGGGGCACAGATATTTAAAGATTTTGCCAGTATCCTTGATGAATGGGCATCAACCGATCCCCGGCAGTTGGAACTGTTTGGAGGGAAATCGTTGATTACTCAGTCGCACGGGCAATCGTTAATGTCGTTTTTTAAGAGCCGGTATAAGCTAAAAGGAATTTATATGCTCGATGAACCTGAAACCGCACTTTCACCATCGAGTCAGCTTGAGTTACTAAAGCTGCTGAATGAAAATGGAAAAGCCGGG
>JABMQB010000675.1 GCA_013203525.1 Mariniphaga sp. | reverse complement strand
GTATTTACCCTGTTCATGGAAGGTATTATGAGGCTGATGCCCCATTAAAATCGTATTACGATTACAGGATGGTACTGCCGGGTTCTGGTTCTTTAGGTAATTTGCCTGTTATTTCGGTGACTAAAAATGTATTGGATGCAATTATTGAAGGTACAGACCTGGATATTGAGAAATTTGAAAAAAATACAAAAAATACAATGAAGCCGGAATCAAGGCAACTAGAGGGCAAGTCAGTTTCTTTCAAAACTTCAGTAAATACTGAGGTCATCAAAGTTAGGAATGTAGTTGGCATTATCGAAGGGGAGAAAAAGGATGAATATATTGTTGTTGGAGGCCATTACGACCATCTTGGTAAATTCGACGGATGGACATGGAATGGTGCCGATGATAATGCTTCAGGTACAGTGGGTGTTATGACTATTGCTAAAGCATTTGCTGCCACAGGTAAAAAGCCTGAAAAATCGGTGATTTTTGCTGCATGGACTGCTGAAGAAAAAGGATTATACGGTTCAAAATATTTTGTTGAAGATGCTAAGGAAAAAGACATGAATGTTATTTTAAACCTGAATTACGATATGATAGCACGTAACGTAGCTGCTGATACAGCCGGGAATATGGCCTCGATGCAGTATACCGAAGCTTATCCGGGAATCAGGGAGTTAACCGAAAAGAATGTAGAAGATTATGATATTAACCTTGATATAAGTTATCGTGGATCAAGGCGCCCAAGTGGTGGAAGCGACCATGCTCCCTTTGCAGCAGTTGACATTCCAATCTTTTATTTTATGGCAGCCATGCACCCCGATTACCATCAGCCGTCTGATGAACTAAGTAAAGTAAACTGGGAAAAAATGGCAAATATTATAAGGATCGGATTTTTGAATACGTGGGATATTGCCAACAGTGATATCCATTTGATAAAAAAAGAGGAATAATTGTTTTGTTAGAAATATAGAAATACCATCCAATACGGATGGTATTTTTTTAATCTTTTATTTTTTGTAGCATTTTAATTGTACTTTGCCCTAATTCAGTTTTTCGCCGGATATGATCAAGGATTTCGTGAACAAATTTATTCTTTTCAAATGTACCTCTTACTTTTTCAAAATCCTGTTTTTTAATTTCATGGTCTCCATCAATTCCAAATCCAGTCATTGAGCTTAGAGCAAATTCTTTTTTTGCATCTTCGTATAACATTTCATCAAGCCCTACAACGCTTCCTATCCACCGGTGTACCATGTTTATCAAATCCCCGGTAGTAATATCCTTAAGTTTTATTTTATATCTTTTTTCAAATAAATCGAGCGCCCATACCCATTCGTAATCGTAATAATTCAGATGGATATGTTTTATAGATTCCTCAATTTCCATTAACGTTTTTACATTTTTGTTTTCAATATCAGTAATTAGTTTTTCTATTTCATTTTTTGGTGCAATTAGGCCAGCAAGGTCAATCCATTCGCCTGTTCCGGCAGTTTTTTTGGGTATCAGGCAATCTTTTAATTCTTCTATCGATTTACACGACTTACATTTGTTTATTCGGGATATTATTGAATTACCAATAAATTTTGTAATTGCCATTTCATATAAGCGAATACCCCTTTCCAATGAATTCTTTTTAATGAATGTTGTTCCCCATGTATAAGTCTTTGTAAATTCTCCTGATATATTTTTAAGCTCCTTTAATATTTGTTGTCCGTTAACCATACCTTTAATAGTGTATGGGCTTAGCAGGTTATAGTTAATCGAATCTAAAAAGTCAGAACCTTTACGTTTATCTCTTTTTGGCCACTTTAAAGCATCACGGATTGTTCCTACACTACGCAGGTTTATTGCTGGTGCCAACCAACTTTCATCTTTATTTTCAATAAAATATGAAAAAGGCATATCAGTAGTATCTGAGTTTTTATAATGCCTTCCCATTACAAGGGTAAATGCTCCAATTCTTGAAGGCCAGAGAAGGTAAGAGTCGCTGGTAGTTTTTGAGCCTCGTTCTACAACTCCATGATGGATTGGGCCCAGTTTATACATATGGTTACTTTGGTTTGATCCACTTCCGGCATTCAGAAATGAAAACATACCGGCAATCAGTAATGTTGATTTATGATGTGTTACCGTAAATGGCCCTGCAAAAATTGAGCATGCTTCGCCATTAAATCCCTGGCAATTAGCAAAAAACAATGAATGGATAGCTGAATAATGTTTACTAAGAATACAGCCCTGCCCAATAAAACAATTGGTTAAAATAACGCTGTCGGTAACTTTCGATCCCGATGAAATTATAAAATTATCAGCAACAACATTATCACCAATAATTACAGGTGCTTCCAATGTGCTATTTATACTACCGTTATTTAATCTGCTTGCTCCGGTAATTTCAGCATTGTTGCCAATAGCTGTATTAATAATCTGTTTACAATTAATAATTTTTGCATTATCTCCTATTTTTCCTGTTGTTGAACTGTTTTCTACTGAATATTTACCAATAAGCTTTTCTAGCGTGGAAACCAGTTCAGGTCGGTGCCTGTAAAATGTAAAAATATATGCTGTGTGTGAAGATAAATTATTATAAATTGGAATTTGCCTTCCTCCGGTTTCATCTAATACATCAATTTTTATCTCATTTCCAAACGATGTTTTTTCACTAACGGTAATCAGTTCTGTATTCTCAATAATAACATTCTTGCCAATTATATAATTGGCCATGTAATTTTTAACATTGCTGATATATGAATTATCACCGATTTCACAATTGTGTATCACTGAATTGTAAATTCCAGACTGCTTTTTTACGCCACCCGGAAATTCTACTTTTACCTGGAAAAATCCCAATTTAACTTTTCCTGAAAAAGTAACATTAATAATGTGTTCGGGAATAAACATTTTTGACACTAAAATATTTTCCCAATTTTCACATTTACACGATTGGTTTGTAAGTATTGCTATTTCTTGATTATTTAATTTCCTGAATGAAAGCATAATAAATGTATTTAGGTTAATTTATTGTCAACATTGCAAGATAATCAAAATGATCACCATCAACTACTTTAACACAACGATAACCACATTTTTGAGCAATTGTTTTCAATTTTTTAAAGTCGATAAATAACCATTTGAAAGGATCGCTTATTATGTCTTTATAACTTGCTATGTAAGTCATTTCTCCATAGTAGTTGTTATTTGCGATATCAATCCAGGTTGAGCCATCCTCTTCAGAAAACAGGTATTTGATATCGGATGAATCGATAAGAATCTGACCTCCTGGGCTTAATAACTTTTTTAAATGATTTAATAAATGAGATAATCCTTTTATATTACCAGCTATTCCTGTACCATTCATTAATAAAAGTATGGTGTCGAATTGCTTGTTTGTTGTTTTATAAATATCTGAATTTAAGACCTTTCTGACTCCTCTTGAAATTAATACTTCACATGCGAGAGGTGATATTTTAAGGGCAGTTACATCCAGCCCTTTTTCCTGTAATATAATTGAATGGCATCCTGCACCTGCCCCAATATCCAGTATATTTCCATAAAAATTTTCTAATGCTACTTTTTCAATTATTGGCAATTCAATTTCATTTCTGAAAAAATATGAACTTGGAATAAATTCATCAGAAGTATAATTACTTTCGATAAGAATATCGTTAGCTTTTCCATTTATACAATAATCCTTTACCGCTTGTCCAATAGGATCTTTCATTTATCAGGAAATAAATAGTGAAGTTGTATTAATTATTTTTCCACAAGCACTTTCTTTTTTGAAAAGGTGTTTTTATAACATTTCTTCTGAACATGAGAATATATATAAAAACCACTTAACTTACCTTCGCCGATAATAACAAGCCTGGGGTCGGGGAGTTTATTTGATATATTTTTGACATCTCCAAAATTAATATTGTTTGTTTTTAACCAAATTGAAGTCCTCAGATCGCCTAATTTATATCTTCTGCCAGCCCTTTCTTCTTTTTCAAACTGAAGGATTGTTTTTGTATAATCTATTTGAGAAAATTCCGGCATTATTATCAATTTTGAAATAGCAATTTATTATAACCTGAAATACAGGCCAAACAAAAGGATTGTTTTTTGTTGAAATGTTAATAAAACGGCGGTTATAAACAATAGTTGCAAAAAAGGACAAAAAAAAGGCACCTTTCTTTTTGGAAAAGCGCCTTGATTAAGTATTTAAATTCTAAAATTTGAATCCAATAGTAAGCAATATTTGTTTATTGCTGTTTTTTAATGTTAAATCTTCAAAATTGGGCTGTGGATTATACAAACTGTAGGTATCGGTTGAATTCCTATAAGCAAGGTCTGCAAAAAAGCCATTAGCCAAATAACCTAATCCTAATGAATAAATTGAATTATCGTCACTTACAAATGTTTCATCTAAATCAAAATCTGCATTAAATGGCGAAGGATAATATTCAAATCCTGCTCTTGCGCTAAAGCTCTGAGTAAGTTTTAATTCACCTCCCATTCGAAGATTAAAGGCACTGCCAAAAGAATTTTTTATATCAAAGTTTAGGTTATTAACATCATATTTCATTGTTGAATAATCTACTAATTCTCCATCAATGCTGATAACTGCAAGCTTTTTAATAACTACTGCACCGCTTAAAATAAATTTGTAAGGTGAATTTAATCCGTAATCATAAAGGTTAAGACCATCATGATCGTATGATTCTTGAAGTTGTGATTCCATTGTAAGCCTCATGTCATCGTTAACATTGAAAAAAGTTGGAGTGTGGAATGCCAATCCTAGTCGAATAAAATTTACGGGTTTAAAAATAGCTCCTAATTTCAGGTTATATCCGGTTCCTTTTATAAAGTTGTCCTCATAATACGTAAATGAATTATTATCTTCCAGAGTCTCGGAATATTCTTTATATTTTGTAATATCCACATCCTGAACACCAACTGTTGCTCCGATATAAAATTTATGGGCAAAATTTAATCCACCTGCAAAAACATATTCTTTAATACCTCCCTTGTACGAATAATTAATTTGTTGATCAACTAACTCGTTTTCGTACAGTATATTAACATATTCACCATCCGAATTATCAACAGGATCCATTAAATAGGTTTCCCATGCAAGTTTGGCTGGCCAATCTCTGTATTCAATATCTCCAATATCTCTATTTAAATATGAATTTGATAATCTTTCAGAATTAGACCAATTAACAATTCCATCTAAAAATGATATTGGTGATCCATTAAACATCCCAAATGAATTCTGGTTTAAATCAAGTATAGTATTCATGCCTATAGCTAGATTAAAACTAACAACTCCTGATTCACTGGAAAGTCCTGTTTTTATTGATCCAACATACCCAACATTATTAATTGAATGGGCATATTTATCATCTGAAAATGTTCCACCAGATAAACTAATTTCAGAATTATTAAATCGGGCAGTAGGTGTAATAACAAATTCATTACTTCTGTAAATTGCAATGCCCGCCGGGTTAATACTTAACGAAGTAAAATCGCCACCCAAGGCACCAAATGCATTTCCCATGGCAGCGGCACGAGCAGTGCCGTTAATTTTTTGTGCAGACAATCTGTAAGCATCTGCCAATGTTTGTGAATTCACAATAAAAGTAGATGTGAATAATAATATTCCAATTAAACAAATGTATTTTTTCATGGCTAAATTTTAAATGTTATGAATAATGAGGAAATTCCTAAAATCAAATAAGTACTAACTTATCTCCTTCCTCCACCAGAGCTCCTGCCGCCGCCCGATGAACCAGAACTTCTGCTACCACCTGAACTGCTTGAACCAGAACTTCTGCTACCGCCTGAAGAAACACTTGAACCTGAGCTTCTGCTTCCTGAACTGCTTGATCCACTGGATCGATAACTGCTACCTGAACTGGATGATGATCCACTTGATCTGTAACTACTACCTGAACTTGAAGGACGGCTGGAAGAACCTGAGCGTCCTGAGCTTACACTTGAGCTTTTATTATAAGTAGAACTTGAACGGTATTTAACACTGTAATTTGAACTGCTTTTTGGTGTAGAATAACTACTGCTATTTGACGAAGAACTTCTGTTAACAACACGTGGTTTGCTGTAACTATTGCTTGATGAAGGCCTCGTGTATGTTTGCCTTGCAGTATTTGACCTTGCACTTTGAGTATTAATACTTGGATTACTACTTCCTGTAACACGCGTAGTTTGTGAATTTGTTGCTCTACCATTTTTAATATAAGAAGAAGATTGAGTTGGGTTACTCCTTCTTGCATTCGCCTGGTTTACCGTTTGAGTATTTTCAGTTGTTCTTCTTGTATTTGTTATTGTTGATCCTGCTCTTCGTTTTTCTGTTAATACATTTGCATTCACCGATGTACGATTTGTTCTTGTTGATTCACCTGCGCGAACACTTCTACTGTCTGAAGTATTTCCACTTTTGTTTGAAAGAACTGATCTTCCCTGGTTATTCGAAATTGCCTGTCTTGAGTTACCGCCACCTCCAATTTCGTAATTTGAAAGGTTTGATCTACTTCCGTATCGAACATTATCCGAATTATTGGCATACCAACCAGAATTACTATAGTAACCACCATATCCACCGTAGTATCCACCATAGTAACCCCCATACCAGGAATTATAATGTGCATAATAAGGGTAACTATAACCATAATAACCAAAGCCATAACTCCATGGGTTATATCCCCTATAAGGGCTGTAATAACCTCCATAATACCATGAATTATATGGATAACCACCCCATCCAAAACTATAATATGGTGAGTACCAATTATCATAATAGCCCCAGCTATCATAATAATATGGATCATAAAAATAAGGGTTATGGAAACGCCTGATCCTATATGCATAATCTATGTCATCACCATCGTAATAATTGTTGATAACATATTTTACATCATCATCATCATAATACAGGGTAGTATCGCTATCCATCAACTCCATTTGTTCCATATTGTAAAGTTGTGCATCGATATAACCTTCGTCACCTTCTTCGAGGATATAGTTTGTTAAAGTATTTGAATCATCCTCATTTTTTTGAATTTCGCTAATAATCATATTTTTAGCCGATTTTTCCTGAGGTTCTTCAGTAACCATTGATTCTT
>JABMQB010000674.1 GCA_013203525.1 Mariniphaga sp. | reverse complement strand
TTGATGATATTATAAAAGGATTAATACGTGTAATTGAAAACCCACCTAAATACGAACAAACTCCTTATAAAATATATAACATCGGGAACTCAAATCCTGTTAAACTACAGCATTTTATCGAGGCAATTGAAAAAGCATTAAATAAAAAAGCAGAGAAAGTTTATTTACCTATACAACCAGGCGATGTATTAAAAACATTTGCAGATGTTAGCGATCTCTCGGAAGAAATGGGCTACCGCCCTAATACTCCCATAACCGAAGGCGTAATAAATTTTGTTCAGTGGTATAAAAAATTCTACGATAATTAAAACTCAATTCTCTTCATTTCCATACTTCTTTTGCTTCTTTACCAAACATTTGTTACTTTCAGAAGAGTAAAAATATAAACTAGCCTGGCTTGCTAGCTCCAAATTATGTAATTACAAAAACCAAAAAATGATAATAGCAGGATTTCTCGGACCACAGGAAATAATAATAATACTTCTAATTGTACTTATTATTCCAATTTTACTAATTGTTTTATTAGTGCGAAATACAAATGTCTCATGTCCAAAATGTGGTAAACTTACGATTCAGGGGAAATTCCGGTTTTGGCAGTTTCTTGTTTCAATATTGTTTTTTCCTTTTGGACTTTTATCACTTCTTGCAGGCAGGGCACCTACTACCTGTTCAAGTTGTGAATACAGATGGCAATCGTGATTATATTTCTTCAACAAATCCATTAAATGAGAATTCTTCCCCTTTTGTTGAATCAAATGTTTTAACTGTTTCTCCATAACGAAGATTTAACATATTGCCAAGTTTTGATGTAATATTCAAAGACTGCAACTTTCCTTCACTCCATTCAATATCAATCTTAAATCCACCACGAGCCATTATTCCTTTAATTTTCCCTGAAGGCCAGGCATCGGGTAATGCAGGTAAAATATGTATTTCGCCGGCATGGCTTTGCATCAACATTTCGGTTATACCTGAAACCACACCAAAATTTCCATCAATTTGAAACGGCGGATGGTTATCAAAAAGATTTGAAAGTGTGGAATTTCGTTGCAATGCAATTACATTTTGGTAGGCTTTGTTTGCTTCAAACAATCGAGCCCAGAAGTTAATAATCCAGGCCCGGCTCCAACCGGTATGCCCTCCCCCATTTGCTAACCTGTATTCAATTGATTTTTTAGCTGCTTCAAACAATTCAGGAGTTTTTTGTTTTGTAATCTGATTTGAAGGGTGCAAAGCATATAAATGTGAAATATGGCGATGCCCGGGTTCAGGTTCTTCAAATTCCTCGACCCACTCCATTAATCTTCCATCGGATCCAATTTGTAAGGGAGGCATTTGAGCCAGTTTTTGTTCTAATGTATCTCTAAAAGAATTATCAATATCCAGGATTTCGGATGCAGCAATACAATTTGCAAAAAGTTCCGAAATAATAGCTTTATCCATAGTTGGCCCCATATTCATTGTTGCCCTTTGCCCATCAGCAGTAAGAAACCGGTTTTCAGGAGAAATAGAAGGACCGGAAACTAACATCCCTGTATTTGGATTCTTCACCATCAAATCAACAAAAAAAATAGCTGCTTCCTTCATAACCGGATAGGCATATTCTTCCAGAAAAGTTTTGTTTTCGGTAAACTCATAATGCATAAATAAATGCTGGCACGACCATGCTGCACCCATAGGCCACATACCCCATTGAGCATTTCCCGTACATGCAGTAAAATGCCAGGCATCGGATGTATGATGAGCAACAAATCCCCTGGCACCATAAGTTTCCTTGGCAGTAATTCTTCCCATTTCGCGAAGTTCGCCTACAAATTCAAGAAATGGTACGTGACATTCGGTTAAATTGGTAATTTCCGACAGCCAATAATTCATTTGAACATTTATATTAATATGATAATCGGCATTCCAGGGTGGATTAAAACCATCGACCCAAATCCCCTGCAGATTGGATGGCATTGATCCGGGGCGGGAACTACTGATTAATAAATAACGGCCAAATTGATATTGTAACTGCGTTAGGTAATCATCTTCAAAACCATTTTTAACGTTTTCAAGCCGAAGGTCGGTTGGTAAATCTTCACCATCATTTTTTGTTAATTCAAAAACAACCCTGTTAAATAATTCCTGATAATCATCTACATGAAACTGTAATAATTTCTCATACTTAACGGCTGTTGTATTCCGTAATCGTTGCATGCATATTTCTTCAGGGTTATTCCCTCTGTAATCGGTTGCTGCAACAATTCGGATTATAACTTCTGTAGCGCCTTCAATAACAATTTTTCCATCTTCAACAATTGTACTTCCACCTTTAACTTCATAATTTATAATTGAATGTAGTTTGACTCCATCGCCATTGCTAACATGTTCAGAGATAGTAATAGCGTAATTTTCAACCTTAATTTCGGTTTGGCTGTTTCGCTCAACCCATGAGGAAAAACTAATACTTCCCGCTTTATTTGCACCGTATCTTACAACCATGACCTGATCAGGGTAACTTGAAAAAACTTCCCTGAAATATTGAACACCTTCCTTATCAAAGGTTGTACTCACAATAGAATTATTCAAATCAAGTTCCCGTCGATAATTTGTGTAATCCTCGGTATTTTTACTTTCAATAAATAAATAGCCAAGCATTTGATTAGCATGCGATCCGGAAGGAAAACGATCAGAAAGTAATTTTTCGTTCGCCATTCTTTCAGCTTCCATATATTTACCATCAAAAACCATCTGCTGGATTTCACGAACATATTTATGGCCATCTTTTTTATCACGGTCATACATTTTATGCCCCGACCAAATCGACTCTTCATTCAATACAATTTTTTCTTTACCGGGAATTCCATAAATCATTCCGCCTAAACTACCGTTTCCTACTGGCAAAGCTTCTTCCCATTCAGTAGCTGGCTGAGAATACCATAGTTTCAGAGAGGATCCTTTTTCAACCGGTTCTTTTTCAGAACAAGAAAACAAAACAAAAATTAAGGCAATAAAAATTAATCGATTTTTCATTTTTCAGAAATTGAAAATTTATATCAAAATAACAAAATTTAATACAGACTCTGAAATAATTATTTCGGGCATAAAAAAAGCAGGATATCAGCCCTGCCTTTTCGTTTGAATATTATTATTACGAATGTTTTTCTGATAAATACCTTTCTGCATCAATAGCAGCCATACATCCCGATCCGGCTGCAGTTACTGCCTGCCGGTATTGAGAATCCTGCACATCGCCACAAGCAAAAACACCCGGCACTTTTGTTTTAGCTGTTCCCAGAATTGTTTTTATATAACCAACTTCATCGGTTTCAAGGTAGTCTTTAAAAATTTCTGAGTTTGGTGTGTGCCCAATGGCAAGGAAAAAACCATCAATTTTAATTTTTACTTCCTCTTCATTTGGTTCGCCCAGGTTTTTAGCAAGTGTCGCTCCCTCAACAACTCCATCGCCAAATAATCCTTTGGTTTGATGTTTCCATAATACTTCAATATTTGGAGTTTTCTCAACCCTTTCGGCCATAACTTTTGATGCCCTTAAAACATCACGTCGAACAATGAGATAAACCTTTTTACAAAGCCCGGCCAAATAAATTGCTTCTTCGGCAGCGGTATCGCCACCACCAACAACAGC
>JABMQB010000673.1 GCA_013203525.1 Mariniphaga sp. | reverse complement strand
TGCCTCAAATGGCACCCACTGATCATCGCGCGAATGAAAAACAACGAAGTCATCGCAATGCGATTTTATTTTTTTGAAATCATATCCTTCTTCTGTAAAAAAGCCTTTATTATTTTCCGTTTTATTTCTCTTTGCCGAATCGCCTGAATTGGTTGCAATTAAAATAACTTTTTGTACCTTTCTGTCTATAGGGAGTTTTTCTAACCACCTCAAAATAGCAACACCCCCACGAGAATGTCCAACCAGAATTGTATCTTGATCTGGATTCGTTCTATCTAATTCCGCAATCCATTTATCAATATAAGGATCATCCGCATTGGGCAATATAGGAGCTATAAAGTTTACCCCTATATCTTTAATTTCTTTTGCAAACCATGGATACCATTTCTGATCTGGATTTGTATTTTTTCCATGCATTAAAACAACTTTCATATTTTTAATTCCTCATTTTCTCCAAATCTTTTATTTATTCTTATTCTCCTTAAACCTATTCTTAAGATATTCCTTTATTAATTTAATATCATTTAAATCCTTTTCTCGACCAGAAATTTTCTTCCATTTAATAAAATATTCTAATTTAACAAAAGGTAAACCATCAATTAATTCTGCTTCTTTTATAAGTTTTTCATTATTCCATTCTCCTGGCCCCCATTCTTTATATAATTCAATATTTTCTTTTTCTAAAAATTCCACTTGTCGACCATCTCTTTCAAATTCTACAAGCTTCCAATCCAGTTTCTTTTTATATCCCTCAAAAATATCCTTAGTTACTAAAATATCTAAATCGCGACATTCTCTTAAATCTAAAATACACATTGGACCACTGCCGAAAATGACATATTCACCTAATAGTAACTTCATTTCTCTAACTTTTTTAAATAATTCTTGAGTCATATTCCTATTTTACCCCTTCAATGAATTCAGAACAAGCAAAAAACCATACCTTTAATAGACAGGCATGGCCTTACAGAGCTACATCCTTGCAAAAGCAAGGTTGTGCGAATAAGGCCGTGCCTGGTCAGATTTCTTAAAGACACATCTCTCTCTAAATCTTTTATTTATTCTTCCCTTCATATGGATTCTTATTAGGATAACAACATAATACATTATCTAAATATTCTATTCCGCAAAAATATGGACAAATAGAAGTATTTTTTACTGCACATTTATACTCTTTTGTATTTTTATCTTTATTCCAAGGACATTGATCCTGTTTCCAACTAATATTCTTATCATCAGAACTTAAATCAATATCCATATTAGCTCCATCTAATTTTTTAATAACATTATTCATATTTTTATTTATAAATTTTTCTTTAATTCTCTATTGTTTCTGCAATAATAAATCACTATAAGAGACTGAAATTAAATCATCTTGAGAAATATTAAATAAATCAAGGAAAAATTGGCATTGTTTTAATAACTTATTTTTACCAATATTTCCATCACTATCAATAGCTTCAATCTCAATAAATGTTCCCAAATCTTTAACTATATCAATATGAAATTTTACATTATCAATAAAATATATTTCTCTTTTTTTATCAACTACAACTAAAATGCTCAGTGCTTTTATTAGTATTTCTTTTAAAGAAGATTTTGGTTCAGATTTAAACAAAACTACATCTGATTGTTTTGGACCTTTTTTATTGCTTCTTTGATAATGAATAAGACAATTCTCAATTTTTCCTTCTCTTAATTTTAACCGACCAAAATCTACTTTAAAATAAGTATCAATTTGATGATCAATACCTTTAAATTCAGCGTTTTTTAATTTTAAAATTTTCCTAATTTTATTTTGATTATTTGATTTTGCTTTTATTTCAATATTAATATGTGCCATATTTATTTCCCTTCCTTAAACCTATTCTTAAGATATTCCTTTTCTAATCTTAAGGATTTTATCTTTAATTAACTTAATCTTATCTTCTCTGTTCATTTTCTTATACACATCTAACTCTTCTTCTAATGGCATACATGGAATTTTAATACCTTTATAATTAATGTATATCTTTTTATTTAAAGAATTTTTCAAACGACATGCATTATTTACATTGCCTAAAATCTCAATCTCAATCCCATTTATTTCAAAAAATGCCCGATAAGAATTTCTTCCCTCACTTTCATCAAAATACATTTCTTTTGTCTGATATTTTTTTAGAATTTCAACTATTTCATTGATTTCATCAGAATTAGTTAAAATATCTATATCTCTTGATTGAATATCAATTCCTTGTAAGGATAAATTAACTGAACCAATTAAAGCATAATTTAGCCTCTTTAACTTTTTTATTACAACCCTTAATGC
>JABMQB010000672.1 GCA_013203525.1 Mariniphaga sp. | reverse complement strand
GCTTTAGATCCATAAAAAATGAACGAATCTTTGAATGACTGTAATCTCGCACCTTCTCTAATAGATATTAATCTCTCTTGTTCTGGGTGAATATGACATCCATTTCCAATTCTATTAAAATATGTTGAAATTGTATAACTAGGTTTATCATTCCTTAAACGACCATAATAAGTCGTTCTTCCACCACTTTTTCTTATTTGCTCTAGTCTTTTGGACGGAACAGATTCAGGTATGTTTTGCCAATTACCTCCCGGAGGTATATTTTTTACCATATCCCTTTCCAGTTCGCTAAATTTTGGTGCAATATGATTATATATTTTCATTTTTAAGTCCGTTCTCAATTTTCTTAACTTCAAAATAAGGTTTGAGTATGTAAAAAGTTTCTTCCTTGTTCAAACCATAAAGCTTGCATATATTAATATTATCTTTCAAAGAACTATTTTTGCTTAAATTATCAATTAAATTTGAATTAACTATTGGTAATTCATCAAGTTCATAATTATTTATATGATTATTGCTACTTGTTATTTTAAATCTCCAATTAAGAAGATATGAATTTAAGGTTAATCTAATTTTATCCAAATCATTATTATTTAGAACATTAATATAATTACATGAATTAGCCAAAATATCCTTACTAACGCATTTAACAAAATTTAATCGTTTCTTAGTATCTACATTTGAGATTTGTTGACAAACTAATCTCTCCTTATTAAAATCGTTATAAATAAAATCTTTTGATTTCTTTTTAATAAATTCATCAATTTTAACAAATTCTTGATTCTTTTCAATAATGTTCTCATTTCCAATCATTTTTCCCCTAACTAATCTCCAACCAGTGTTATCTTTTGTTATAAAATTTTTAAAAAGAGTTAAGTCCAATTCTCCCCTTTTATTTCGAATATTTTCAAAATTTTTCAATTTTTTATAATTAGATATTTTATTTAATATATCCCAACCAGTTTTATCAATGTAGGGCATTTCATAATTTTCACCAAATGCCCTTTCAATTAATTCTCTTGATATCCTAAGTGATTCTCCATTAACAAATATTTTTACATCCTTCGTAACGAAACCTTTTTGCATATAAAAGATAACTGTTGATTGACACACATTATCAAATATTTTTGTAGACTCCGGAAAATATTTAATTGATCTTAATCTATTATCAAGTATTAAGTGTTTTCTTAATTTTTTCGAACTTAAATCTGCAAAAAGTGTAGAAGGACAAATAATCCCTATTTCACCGTTTGATTTACAAAAGTTTACTATTACTTCTAAAGATAGTTTGTAGTAATTTAACATCCCTTCAGTAGAATACCTATAATAACTACTCTTTCTGAAGAATTTAACCTCATCATTAATTCTCTTTTTAAGTGAACTATTATACTCCTGCATATTTTTATCTTTAGAATCCTTTTTGTTTATTTTTAATAAAAAATACGGAGGATTAGATACTACCACATCAAAGAAATTATTTAGCTCATTCATCTTTTTATCAGAAGTCAATAGATTATCATCAAATAGTTTAGAACTAATTAATTCTAAATCCTTAATTTCTGGTTTATCCAATTGATTATAAATTTTAATTTTTAAAATGTCTAAAGCAATGCCATCTATATCCCCCCCCCACAAATTATCCTTTATAATTGAACGTTTATCTAATTTTAATTTTTTATTTAGAAATTCAAAAGCAGATATGAAAAACATTCCAGTTGCACAACCAAAATCAAAAATTTTAATTTCTCCTGGATTAATATTATTCTTTATTCTATTTTTTATTGTTTTATGTGTGATTTCTTTCGCAATTTTTACAGGAGTATATACTGAACCCTTATCTTTGTAATTAACAAAAGATTTTTCACAAAAAATGTTTCCATCCTTTATTATATGTTTAGAATTCAAATAATGTATGTGGAATTGCTCAATAATCTCACAAACTTCACTTTTTTTAAGTTTTCCTATAATCTTCTTTAGTGAAATCTGTAAGTGTATTTTATTTATGCTATCTTCCTTAAATATAAATAAAGTTTTACTTAATTCATTTTTTTTGATTTTATTTTTTTCAAAAAATACCTGATAAATTATTTCGGAAATAATTAGTTTATGGGTTTGTAAAGTTAGATTGTAATTTCCATTATTTAAGAGCATGAAATTCAGATCTTCTTCAGTTATTTCAGTACTAGGTGGATTGAAATATTTTAATAATTCTTTGTTTTTCACTAGAATATTGAGTATGTTAATCTGAAGATTTTCTAATTCATGGATGATTTCTTTTTTATTCATCTTTCAACTGTTCCTCAATATATTTCTCAATTTGTCTTGATAACATAAAACCTTCTTTCTTACAATATTCAACATATTTATTGTAAAGTGAAGAATTCAAGTATAAAGTCACATTCTTTTTTTGATTATCTTCCATATTCATCACCTCAAATGGACACAAATGTTACCAAATGTTTATGATATATAAATCTTATGCCTACCTGTCCAGTGTCTAGTGGTAAAAGCTCCCTCATTTTCTTTTTTTAGAAAAAAGAAACAAAAAATCTACG
>JABMQB010000671.1 GCA_013203525.1 Mariniphaga sp. | reverse complement strand
GAAATCCTCTTTCTTTTTCAGAAACAGTATTATAAATAATAAATAGAGAATAAACAGAAAAAAGTGAAATGAGTATAATCAGATAACTTAATGTAAAATGCCTTAGGTTTTCATTGGTGAAAACAATTAATGTTAAAATAAAAACAAAAAACAATATCAGTATTGGGATTGAAACCGTTGAAACAGCTATTAACTGCAAGGCTGCCAATAGTAGGGAAATTAAAAATGTGTATAATATATTTGTCTTTGCAGACAATTCTTCCCGTAAATCTTCAATTATTTTAATGGTTACCAGCGCCAAACCCAATAACAACAATGCAACTGAAAAATAAGCCGTTATACTTTGCACTGAAAATTCAACAATACGGTTTAACGAAAATGAAAAGCTTGAATTTTCAATCAGAATTTTTATAAACGAATTAACTAACAAATACAAACCGCCAAGAGCTAAAAAACTCAACAGGGAAATAAATTTTCGAGGTAAAGCCGAGTTTTTAATTAATTGTTTAAAATCAGCGTCATAACTAAAGTTAAGAGCCCAAAAACAAAAAAAAATTGAGGTCAGGAAATAATCACCCAATGAGGGCAACCAGATACTATATGCAAAATGCTCAGGAGAGAAAAATCCAATTATATAAAACACTTTTGGAAATTGGAATAAAACATGAAGCCAGTAAAAAACAAATATCCCTCCGCCGAGTACAAAAAGTTTAAATCCTACCTGACGCTTGCTCTTTTTAAATTCGCATCTTACAAACAGAAGAATTAAAATTAAAGAAATCAAATAAAAAATTCCGGGATAAAATAATTGAGTTTTTGTACAAAGTACTGTGCCGGCTGGCTGAACTGCAAAAAGAATCTCGCCCTCGAAACTGTATATTGGATAATTGTTTTCCGTTTGATTTTCCCTGATCAGATAATCTTCGGGCAAATGAAAACTTCGATTGTAGGTATTTTTCAAATACTCATTTTCATGAGGGTAGTTTTTCTTTATTAAAATCAAACCAACAATCCTGATTTCTCCCACATTTATCTGTTGTAAAAGATAATAGCCATTTGGAAGTTCTATCATTTTTTTGGAAAGGTCGGGAGATTTTTCAATATCATTAAAAGAAATAATACGGCTTGACCAGTATATTATTTCTTCTCTTTCCAATATCAGAAACCCTAATTCTTCGTTTTCCAAAATTTGGCTATGTGTATATAAACCACCCAGATAATCACCATTGAAACTTTCATCAATTACAATTTGCTTAATTTCATTTAAATATAGAGCCAGGCTTTCTTCCTTTTTATTCAGTTCTTTCTGAAAATTATTTAAAAGTCGTTTTTCCGGATTCTTATTCAAATAACTATGCTCAAACACCACTGCAATAAAAAATATTACTGCCGCAAGAATAAGGAATAGGTATCTTTTAAATATGCCTTCCATAGTTTAATCGTGATGATAAGGTTCTCCTTTTAATATTGAAAAAGCCCTGTATAATTGTTCAACAAAAATTAATCGTGCCAATTCATGAGGAAAAGTCATTTCTGAAACTGCCAGTTTTTCCTTCACACTGTCGTACACCTCTTTTGAAAATCCATATGGTCCTCCAATAACAAACACGAGCTCCTTCAAACCTGATGCCATCTTTTTTTGTACAAACTCTGAAAATCCGCGTGAAGAAAGGGATATTCCTTTCTCATCAAGTAAAACCATTGTATTTGAACTATCCAGATATTTCAGGATTAAATCACCTTCTTTCTTTTTTTGATTCTCCCTGGTAAGGTTTTTGGGTTTTTTCAAATCCTTAATAGTATTAATTTCAAACGGAATATAATGTTTCAGCCGGTATAAATAATCCTCAATCCCTTTTTTTAAATAAGGTGAATTAGTCTGTCCAACTACCAGCAAAGTAATCTTCATTGAATATGAATAGTTTAAGAAATTTTATAAATTTACACTAATATAAGCGGCATATTTTTAATTTGCACAATTTTTGTATCTCCTTTTGATACAAAAATTGAAAACAATAGTGTAATGAAGATAAGAATAAATAAGATATTTCCACTTTTAATTTTACCACTCTTCTTTTTGACATCGTTTGCACAGGAAGAAATTCCGGATAAGATAATCACAAGCCTCAACACTGGGGATGCTAAAGTGCTTTCCGGCTTTTTTTACCAAAATGTTGAACTGGTAATTCTTGAAAATGACAACGCTTATAGTAAAGCACAAGCACAACAAATAGTCAGTAAGTTTTTTTCGGAATATCAAACCGAAAAATTCACTATTATCCATGATGGAGGCAAAGAAGGAGCAAAATTTGTTATTGGAAACCTCCTGACTAATAAGGGAATTTTCAGGGTGCATTTTTTATTAAAGGTTGAAAAAGGCAAATCATACATCCACCAACTACGTATTGAAAAACAGTCATAATGTCTATGGGCATATTTCATTCACGAAGATTAAAAAGGATTGGATTGCGTATAGTAATCCGGGCTAAACGGATTACACTTCCTTTTTTTGATGGTGTCCCACTTTACGATGTATCATTGTTTTTTTGGAAAAGTATAACGAAGGGTGCAATAACAACCAGAGCTTCAGGAATTGCATTTAGTTTTTTCCTTGCTTTGTTTCCAACAATTATTTTTGTTTTTACATTAATCCCCTATATGCCCATCCCTAATTTTCAGGACGATTTATATCTGATTATTAAAGATATTGTGCCAGATAGCGTGTATTTTTGGATTAAGGATACAATTGATGGAATTCTGAATGAGCGCAGGGGTGATTTATTATCACTCGGATTTTTTATGGCTCTGCTTTTTTCAACCAATGGTTTTACTGCAATGATGGTAGCATTTGATTCAACTGTTCATAATTATAAAAAGCACAGTTGGCTCGGACAAAGACTTGTTTCCATTTTGTTATTATTAATACTTTCTATTCTGCTTACATTAACAATTGCTATGCTGGCTGGAGGCCAATGGTTAATTAAGGATGTTTTGGATCTGCAAAACCAATTTACATTTTACCTGCTAACGGTTGGCCGATGGATAATCATTATTGCATTGTTTTTCTTTGCCTATTCGTTTTTATATTATATGGCGCCGGCAAAAAAAACCCAATGGCGTTTTATTTCGGCCGGAGGATCACTTGCAACTGTCTTAAGTATTGTCACATTTGTCGGATTCGGTTATTATATCAACAACTTCTCGCAATACAACAAATTATATGGTTCAATCGGAACCCTTTTAATTGTTATGTTGCTAATTTATTTTCTGTCTTTAATATTACTGATTGGTTTCGAGCTAAATGCAAGTATTAAGCAAGCTCATGGAAATAAAGTAGATTTATAGTTATAAAATTCTTATAAGCAACTTATTTCTTGCCCTGATTAAACAATATTTCTTTTTCTCTTTTTGAAAGGCTATCGTACCCCGATTTAGCAATTTTGTCCAGTATCTTATTTATTTCTTCCTGATTCTCATTTTTTTGTTTATTGTATTGATAATCGTCGCGGGGTGGTTGTTTGTGAGTTACCCTTATTTTCTGGCGAGGTTTAAAAAATGCAGCCAGTTTATTAATAAACTTAACAATTCCTGAACTCATATCTTTGCCTTTCCTTAACTGAACCATATATAACCAACCAAACATTGCACCACCAAGATGTGCAATATTCCCTCCAGGATTTGAAGTTGAAATTCCGATTACAGAGAACAAAACATAGAATCTTGCTACATATTTTAATTTAACTGCTCCAATAAAAGCAAGATGGATTTCCCTGTTTGGTTCATAAACAGCAATTGCTACTAAAATGGCAATTACTGCTGCCGATGCACCCATCAACAATCCATTGACATCTGTAAATGCCGGAAGAAAATTATAAGCCAGCATATATAAAACACCGCCAGCCAATCCACCCAGGATATATAGCCCAAGTAGTTTGTCTTGTTCAAACCTGTCAAGAAATAGTTTGCCAAACCAATATAATCCTATGATATTAAAAAGAATATGGAGGAAATCGTAATGCAGAAACATATATGTTATCAATGTCCACGGGCGCCGTATAGTTTCTGCTGGACTATCAGGTAATGCCAACCAATCCAAAAGTAAAAAATCATTCCCCCCCAGAAAAAAGAATAATTGAATAATCCTGACAAACAGGAAAACTCCCAGGTTTATATAAATCAGCCTGGTTAAAACCGATCCCTGTTTAAAAGATTTTTTTATTTCATCAGCCAGATTCATTTCTTAATAAAAATTTTTAGTTGATTTATTCCAGTACTTTATCAAAATAAAACCAAATAACATACCACCTAAATGGGCAAAATGGGCAATGTTGCTACCAGGTTGGGTAAGCCCAAGATAAAGTTCAACAACACCATATCCAATTACAAAATATTTGGCTTTAATAGGTATTGGTGGGAAAATAAGCATTAGCTGTGTATTGGGGAAAAGCATACCAAAAGCCAATAGAATTCCAAATACAGCTCCCGATGCACCAACTGTTGCAATATCAATATTTAGTTGAAAAATCCGCTCCATTAAACGTTGCCCCTCAATTGCAAACGATGAATTAGCAGGATTATCATACCAGGAATTAATAAAATCCATTACCTGAACAGTAGGCCGCTGTAAATGTTTCTGCACAAATTGATCAAGTAATTGAGGTGAGGGAGTATTAGCAAATGCCTCCAAAGCATTTTGCATCGATGCAATACTTATATAATTTACAAATGTATGCAAAGCTGCCGCACCAACTCCGGTTATAAGGTAATACATCAGAAATCGTTTTGATCCCCAAACACTTTCTAAAACACGCCCAAACATCCACAAGGCGAACATATTAAAGAAAATATGAAAAATACTTCTCGTATCATGCATAAACATATGCGTGAAAATCTGATGAAGCATAAATTTATCCGATTGAGGATTATGCAAACCTAGATAATCAACCAAATTGATCCCCGCTTTTTCCATTATCCATGTAGCGGCTAATAAAAGAACATTTATTATAATAAGGTTTTTTACCACCGGAGGTATATTGCCCAAATTAGGCCTAAATTGATTCATTTTTCTAATTTTTCGTTTCTATCACAAGAGTCGGGCCAATAAAAAAACTCCCTCTATTTTACGACATTCTGTCATTTTAAAAAACTTTTTTCGATATTATCTAATGATAATATCGACAGAACTGGCTTCCCATCCGGTGAATAATTGGGCGTTTCACACGCAAACAAATTATCAATTAAATGGCTCATTTCTTCCGGGTTTAACTCAGTACCATAATTTATTGATGCTGCTTTTGCCAATGATGCAGCCACTTGTTCACGAACTTTGCTTTTTGCATCGATAGGTGAATTTTTGTATTCTTCGAGTAATTTTTCAATCACACTTGCCGGTGATGGATTGTCTAGTATTCCCGGTGTTCCATTAATTATAAAAGTGTTACCGCCAAATTCTCTGATATCAAATCCCAGGCTTTGCAAATCATCAAGTATTTCTGCAAGCAATGCAGCATCTACCGGATTTAATTCAATGGTTTGAGGAAATAATTGTTGCTGGCTGGCCACTGAATCAGATTTTAATACTTCCATAAATTTTTCAAACAAAATTCTTTCCTGAGCACGTTTTTGATCAATTACCATTAAACCTGATTTTACAGGTGTAAGGATATATTTTCCTTTAAACTGCATGATTTTTTTACCTGAAAAACCCGATTCCTCCCCCGAATATAAATCCTTTTCATTACTGGCCAGAGAAGTAATATTTCCCTCATCAAATTCCTTTTTCTCATATAATCGTTCCCAATTATCCTGATTGGTTCTTTCTAATTCTGTTTTTTTAAATGACCCTTGTACTCCTGATGATTTTTCATTGAATGGATTATAATCCGGATCCACATCAATTTTTGGAATCGGAACTTCGGTTCCGGGCTTTGGGGCAACCGGAATTTCAATGTTACCACTCTGGTCAAAATCAATGGTAGGGACTACATTATGTTTTCCCAATGATTCACGGACTGCAGCATGCACAATCTGCCAGATTGCCCTGTCATCCTCAAATTTGATTTCTGTTTTGGTTGGATGAACGTTTATATCAATTGCTTCGGGATTAATATCAAAAAATAGAAAATAAGATGGTATCGTCTCAGGAGCCAATAATTTTTCAAATGAAAGCAATACCGATTTATGAAAGTATGGATGACGAAAATACCGTTTATTTACAAATAGAAACTGCTCGCCTAAAGTTTTTCTGGCAAATTTTGGCTGGCCAACAAATCCTGAAATACTGATAATACTTGTTTGGTTATTTACCGGCACAAGGCTTTGCCCTATGTTTTTCCCGAACAAACCTAAAATCCGTTTTATTTGATTGGAAGCCGATAATTCGTACAATGCCAGGTTATTATGATACAAATAAAATGCAATATCGGGATTGGGTAATGCTACCCTTTGAAATTCGTAAAGTATATGTTTTAGTTCTGTACTATTCGATTTTAAAAATTTTCGCCGCGCAGGAACATTAAAAAACAGGTTTTTTACCTGGAGTGAAGTTCCATTATTACATGCAGCTGGTTCTTGTGTTACTACTTCCGAACCGTTAATATGTATAAATGTCCCCACCTCATCCTCAAATCGTTTTGTTCGTAATTCAATATTGGCAATTGCAGCTACTGAAGCAAGTGCCTCTCCCCGAAAACCCATAGTACGAATGGCAAACAGATCGTTGGCATTACTAATTTTTGAAGTTGCATGCCGCTCAAATGCCATCCGTGCATCAGTTGGCGACATTCCACATCCATTATCCGAAATCTGGATTAGCGTTTTTCCTGCATCTTTAATATGAATTTTAATTTCAGTGGCCCCCGAGTCAAGTGCATTTTCTACAAGCTCCTTAACCACAGATGCCGGGCGCTGGATAACTTCACCAGCTGCAATCTGATTGGCTACTGAATCGGGTAATAGCTGAATTATATCACTCACTAAAAAAGATTAAAATCGGAAAAGAACAATAAATATGCTATTAAGGTAAATATCAAAATCAATATAATCAACCTTGTATTTGAAGACCTCCGTGCATCAGGGCTTGATTTCGATTGCCAACCTCCGGTATCCCTGAATTGGCCTTTAATATTTGGCCTAAATGGTTTCCCATTATCTAATTTTTCATCTTCTATACCTAATTCACCTTTTATCCTCTGTTCACGTGCGTCTCTTTCTTCCTGATCCGGATCGTGAAATCGGGGTGTAATATTAAACCGTTTGGATTTTGGGATATAAAAAAATTTGCCAATCATATTTGTTTCTGTTTTGAATTACAAAGATAAGGTTTATTCACAAAACAATTTTTGTGCCCAATAATTTAACCTAATTAAATAGTGCATTATAATACTAATCTCAATGTTTTGGAAGAATCTTTATATTTCCATTACAAAATTTTTATTCTTTTTTTTCCTGAAAACTCCAAAAAATATTTCCTTTTTCAGCTAAAGAATAGGATTTAAAAAAGTAAGAACTCATATTTTACTATAAGTCATTTTATAAATTATTCAAATGTTGAAAAAATTAAATTAAATTGGTAGAAAATTGTAACATCTGTTACAATTTATAAGTATAATTTACATAATATTTGAAACCAGAATAAAACCTGATTTGACTATGCTCAAAAAATTTCTGCCTCCTCAAAAATGGAGGTTCCCTGTATTGGTTATTTCCAGTATTTTTTTGGGAATAATTCTTTTCACCTTTTATGTATCAAAGGCTTATTCCTATCTTTCCGATAATCCGAAAACGTGCATCAACTGCCATATAATGGCTCCACAATATGCAACCTGGAACCATAGTTCGCATCGTGAGGTTGCAAACTGTAATGATTGCCATGTGCCACATAATAATGTTACAAATAAATATTATTTCAAAGCAAAAGATGGATTACGGCACGCCTCAATTTTTACGCTAAGAAAAGAGCCACAAGTTATTTTTATTCGGGAAGAAGGAGCTAAAGTAGTGCATAATAACTGTATTCGGTGTCATTCGAAATTGATAACCGATCCAAAACTTTCAGCAAGCATTGAAGGTCATCATGCACATCGGCAGGATCGCCAGTGTTGGGAATGTCACCGTGAAGTTCCTCATGGACGTGTCAATAGTTTATCAAGCGTACCAAATGCAAGAGTTCCACTTCCGGAAAGTCCTGTTCCGGGATGGATAAAAAATTTTACAAATAGCAACTAAATACTATTAACAAATGAATTCAAATTTAAAAATCACAGAAAAACACCCCTGGCTGGCCTGGTT
>JABMQB010000670.1 GCA_013203525.1 Mariniphaga sp. | reverse complement strand
CCATTGCAACGGACGGCTAGTAAATAACATTTTTAACAAATTATATCCTTTATCGCTAGCATCCAACCCATCGCCATGTGCAAGAAAAAACTTTTTCCCCATCATTTCAACCCTAAATTCTTCGCGGTGAAGAATAAGACCAATCTCACGAGGCAAGTAATCAAAAACCCAGACATCATGATTTCCGGTAAAAAAATGAATTTCAATACCACTGTCCGACAATTCTGCAATTTTTCCAAGTGCCCTGGTAAAACCCCGTGGCGCAACCTTTTTATATTCATACCAGAAATCGAATATATCGCCCATCAGAAATAATTTTTCCGCATCGTGCTTAATTTCATCAAGCCATTGAACAAATAATTTTTCACGTTCTTTATTATCCTTCAATGCAGGTGCACCTAAATGAATATCTGAAATAAAATATATTTTTTTCCCGACCTTCAAATTAAAATTTTTAAAATACAATTATATTGTTAACGATTGTTATTGAGCATTACCAACAAACAATCAGCTTACTTTGTTTTTAATTAAGATATTGTGCAACTTTTTTGTAAAGATTTTGCCCTTTCAAATTTTTTGCGATCACTAATCCTTCTTTATCCAATAAGTAGTTATAAGGTATTTCGGTTATATTATATACCATAACTGCCCTATTGCTCCCCTTCATATCACCAACATTAATCCATGATAATCCATCCTGTTCAATTGCATTTAACCAGGCTTCTTTATCATCATCAATGCTTACCTGATATATTTCAAATTCCTTATTTCTGAATTCAGAATAAAGATCAACCAATGTACTGTTTACGATCCTGGATCCGCGGTCATTTGCCGACCAGAACTGTAAAAGCACATATTTTCCTCTTAATGAAGATAAAGTTTTCTCATTCCCATTTGTGTCGGGCAGAACAATATCGGGGCTGTTTGTCCCTTGCTCTTCGATATATTGCTGAATCTTAGCTGCTCTTTCACTATTAACCAAATCAAGTGTATTTGCATAAAGAGACTTCACGTGCTCCGATTGTGGATATATAGAATTTAATGCTGAGGCAACTGTTTTTAACGGTTGCAATTCAGTAATTACATAATTATTATCATCAAATTTCTGATACAATGCCAAAACACTTGCCATCGAAAACGGATTCTCCTGAATAAATTGTGTTGAAAAATCAATCTGATCATTAACAATTTTTTCATAAGCCTCATCCATTTGAACCTTCATTTCAGCATAATTACTCCTATTTCGGAAAATTACATTTAATGAAGAAATTGAATCAAGCCTATGTTTCGTTTTATCCAAATGGTCATTTAATTCTTTAACTTGTTTTGATCCCGGTGAGCCTTCAACATTGTATTTTACTCCAAAATTTACATCATCAGCCTGCACTTTAATAACTTCAGTTGAATCAACTAGTAGCGTAATTATCTTTTCATTATTCAGATAAAGAAGGTAAAAAGCCGGTATGCTTGTTTGACCTTTTACTTTAAATTCACCATTTTTATTAATTACAGCTGAATCAATCAGAGTTGATCCTGAGATATGAAGCTCATCGAGATATATGGTTTTATTTTCAGCATGGGTAATTTTCCCATTAACAACAAACTCATTCGATTTATTACAACTTCCTAAAAACAGAGCTGTTCCTAAAACGAAAAACAGTATGCTAAATTTATTCATTCGACTATCAATTTAAATAGCTTGTAAAAATAATAAAATCCTGCCGATCAGGAATTATTGGCCGCAAAGATAATTATTTATATTTTTGGGCTTTTATATTAAATGCAGTGAAAATTTATAATGGCATTCAAAACTTCAGGGCAAGTAGTCCCGTAATTACTATCGGAACATTCGATGGTGTGCATTTAGGGCACCGTAAAGTATTAAAAAGGCTTAAAGAAATTGCCACGGAAATAAATGGCGAGTCGGTATTATTTACTTTTTACCCGCATCCACGGTTAATTATCAGCCCAAATGAAAAAACCCTTAGGGTAATTACTACATTAGAAGAAAAAAAAGATTTGCTT
>JABMQB010000067.1 GCA_013203525.1 Mariniphaga sp. | reverse complement strand
GAATTATGAATAAATCTTTTGATTTCAAAATTAATAAATTAATACTAACCTAACAGGTTTTTTACAAGCTGTTAGGTTGAGAAATTAAACAAATATTATAAACGCAGAAACGCAAAGCCGCTGAGAAAAAAATGATAAATGACCACTGAATGACCCAGTGAAATATACTGATAAATCGGATTTCATCCATCCATGCGGACCCCTTTTAGTCGTACGGATTTACTTCGTTTCACAGGGTAAACGATTGAATGACGTGTGAAACAAAGTGGCAGCAGCATAGGCAGTCGGCAATTTTCGCAACCCGCAACCTGCAACAATATTCTAATGATTGCTTAAACAACATTCAATTTGAACAATCCCGCATTTCGCGGAGTAAAACTTGCACCCTAAGTGCCTAAATCACTCAATGTTCAGTACTTTACCTGCGGGTATCTCAATACTGGCATTAGGGCATAGAATAAGACTTTTTATATTGACTGTATCTGAGGTTGAGCTGAAGACAGAAGGATAGTAAAGCATTCCGGATAGAATCATGACATTATATTGCTGTGTTGGAACCTGGCGGTGTTTCCAGTTCCATGGATTGTCCCAGTCACTATCCGTTCCTCCGATCCATGAGATCGTATCGGACCGTGTTAAAGCTTTGATACAGAAATTCGCAGTACTGTCCCATGATGGATTCGAAAAACTGTAATCTATCAAGTCATTCCATTGGGAGTTATCCCAAAAATAACTCTCACCCGTGCTTGCAGTTGATTTTACAATTGTACGGGAATCCCCGCCCAGCAATACCGGGATATCGGATGTCCTGTCGATGGGCTGTCCGCCATTTGAAAGTTTTAAATAAATATAAAAGTCATCCCCTGAAACGAGCTGAACAGCCGTATCCAGGTCAATGGTGTGAAATCCTGAATGATAAATGCTATCGGTTAATTGCGAAAGTGTATCCGACAAAACACCATTTTGAAAGGTATTAAAAACAATGACTTTGAATTCAATGCTGTCTTGCGCACTGAAAAAGCTGACTGCCACCAATGAATCCGGATTTGTCGCGGAGAAAGCATTAAATGCTTCTGCAATCTGCATAGTATCCCGCCATCCGTGATAATCGTGATAATAAACATCTTTGTACCTGAATGGTTCCACATCTATGAAGGAGATAGCACCCATTTCCGGATTTTTACAACAGTGTTTGTCATAATAGGATATCCAGAAATAGCCACTAAGTCCCCATCCACTTCCCCAACTGTTCTTACATAGCCATGCACCGTCCTCAATTGCCTGGGTTACTTTATTATCATCCCAGCCAATAATCCCTATCGCGTGGTTTGGGTCCAGGGGGCTGGAAGGTGGTTGATAATGTATATAATTGCTTATGAATGATCCACTGTAACACATGCAGGTACCCATCACCCCATGGGTCATTATTTTTGTCTTTATAATGTTGATATCACTAAGATCCTCCTGTGCATTATACCACTCTATATGTCTGGGATAATAATAATGGTAGGTTACACTGTCGCGGTTTGGTGGAGTGTTATAAGATTGACCATCCACATTACGCACCACACCTTCCTTTCTGGTTGTATAGGCTGCCGTTACCCTGTAATCACCACCATTATGAACCGAGAGGCCTGGGCCACCAGGGTCATCATCATTGTTGTGCTCATTAAACCCATTCCACCAGTCCAGGTGATATTCGGCCATATTGGGTTCGCCGGTCTCACCACAGTTATCCCACATTCCGGTAATCAACAGGTTGCCTTCAATGGCTGCCATAGCCCCGTGTGCCCAGCATGTACCGCCCGACTGGTACTTTACGGAAGTAACGTAATTGTTCCCATTGACATCCCGTAGATCATAGCTGGTGGGAAGCAGGTAATTGCTGCCATTAGTATAGGTAACGGTAAATGGATTTAATACGGTATCGATGAACAATGAAATGTCAGCCACATTGGATGGGAAGCCGTTAACATCTATATTGAATGTTACCGTATCTCGCGGGGAAGATGTCTTTGATGGCATTTCAGATGTCTGCGCAATGGAATTCATCTGCATCATCACGATTGCCATAATAAAAATGTATGATTTAATACTTATATCAATAAATTTTAATTAGTTAGTTTTGTCAAAAACAAAGCACTTTTACATGACAAAGATATGTAATTTTAAATTACAAATTACGATTTACGAATTACGAATTACAAATTGTCCAGACCTGAATAAGGTTTACTTTTTTTATAAAGTGTAAACTTTTTAATTTTTCTTCTTACAAAACCAACTATTTATTTTGTCAATATATTAAATAATAGCACTTTAACCAGAAATACAAGCATTCATTAATAATAATTCATATACAACCTTATTTAAAATATTTTTGTCTGTTACCATATATAATATCTAAGCAGGGATTTCTCCCGAAATTTCAGCGATTTTTTTAGCATTATAAATCAGATTAAATATATATTTAAACATTTAATAAACAGTATATTATGATTATATAAACTAATGTTAAATATGGCGGTACCTTGTCAATGATTAAATAAGGTAATAAGGTTAAACATAATAGTAAATTTATAATTCTACTAAGGTTAATAACAAAAAAATAAGGTTGTTATTAAAAAAACCTTATCTTAAAAAAATAACCTTAGTAGCAATTGTGAATGTGTTACTAAAACCTTATTACCTTATTATTCCGCCATTTATTATTATAATTTTCTCATAATTAAAATACAGTATATCAGCTATTTATCATATATTATTATAAACTAATTTATAGCTAAAAAATCGCTGAAATTTCGGGACTCCAACATTTTAAAATTATTCTTGCATGTGTTTAAATTAAATTTATATTTACAAATTCAAAAAATTAAAATTATTAGCTATTAAAAAGATATTTTTCACCTTATTATTTTTATTGGTTTTCTCATTATTAAACGCACAAAACAACTGCCTTGATTTTGACGGAACAGAAGATTATGTAAATATTGCTGATGCTGATGCTCTTGACTTAACAGCGAGTTATACTATTGAGGCATGGATTTATCCTGAAAGTTTTGATTACTTGAATGGAATTGTTTCAAAATATCAAACCGGTTCATCATTGGGATATACGTTAAGATTGATTGCAGGATCACCATATAGTGGCGTTGACTTTGATGGTCTCTCAACAGCATCAGGTATCCTAAGCGTAAATAACTGGTATCATATTGCTGCTGTTAATAATGAGGGTACAAGAACCCTCTATGTAAATGGCATTGCACAGTCAACAAGTGGAACAGCTCAAACAACAGCTGTTAATAATGATCCGGTTAACATAGGACGAGACTTTGAAAGTAGATACTTTGATGGAAAAATAGATGAGGTACGGATTTGGAATGATGCCCGGTCAGAAACTGAAATACGCAGCAATATGTATCAGGAAATTGCCAGCCCTGGTTCTGATCTTATAGCATATTATAAGTTAAATGAGAGTGATTGTGCTACAACAGCCATCGACACAAAAGAATCATATAATGGTACACTTACCAATATGACGGGAAATGAATGGGAAACTTCACCTGCGTTTTTTGGCCCAAAAAACTGCTTGGATTTCGATGGAGGATCAACTGGTAACTACGATTATGCTTATAAAACCTCGAATGTTACCTCAAGTACAGATGATTTCACTATGATGGCTTGGGCAAAACCTGATGTATTAACCGGATGGAGATGTATTGCCTACAATGGTGATGATGATGGTGGGTATGGGATTGGAATAGAAGGTGATAAAGTGGCAGGATTATTTGGAACCCAAGCATGGCACATAACTAGCGAAGCACTACCCACAACCGGAGTTTGGTATCATATTACAATGCGAAGAAGTAGCGGTACTGTTCAGTTTTTTTTAAATGGAAAACTAATAAGTTACTCTGATGACACTCCTCCTAATACTCCAAATAGTAAGTTCACAATTGGAAATATGTATGATACCGATGGCTCAACCTTATATGGAGATTCCTTTGATGGTCAGATTGATGAAGTCAGAGTATATGATGCGGCTCTTAATGATCAACAAATTAGGGAAAACATGTGTAACTCGTTAATTGGTGATGAAGATGATTTAGTAGCATACTATAATTTTGATAATAGTACAGGAACAACACTTCAGGCTTTTGATGGAAGTACTACTAACGACCTCACACTTGTAAATATGAGCAATGATGACTGGGCTTCATCAACTGCTTTTAATACTTGGTTAGATGTTGGCAATATAACATGGGCTACTGCAACAAACTGGAGCCGCGGTTCTGTTCCTGTTTTAACAGATAATGTTGGAATACCTGATTATACTTCGGTCGGAAGTAGTCAACCCACAATTGGCTCTGCTGCAGCTTGTAATAATTTAGTAGTAGGAGATGATGCAACATTAACATTTGATTATAACGGATCACATACTATTCATGGTTCTGCTTTTGTTATCGGCCGTTCGGATATAACTAATGGTGATTTTCTAACCGTAACCAAAAATCTTTATATTTTATTCTTATCAAGCCTTAATATTGATCCAGAAGGACAGCTTACAATAGGCAATAATCTGGAT
>JABMQB010000669.1 GCA_013203525.1 Mariniphaga sp. | reverse complement strand
TGAGAAATTATTATTCATATTTGGATATCCAATACGTGAAAAAGCCAATTGTATAGCTTGATTTGTATCAATTTCAGGCTTTTTTAATTCTTTAATTGGTTCAAACAAAAAATCAACTGGTTCAGAAAAAATGATATCTTTAATAGTCTTAATAAAATTATCCTCTTTTTGATTTTGGTTAAAATGGTTATAAAAAACCGGCTCAACAGGCTGATTTTGTGAACTCAGCAAATGTATCCCGATAAAATGGAAAATGACAATAAGCAATACAAGTTTTTTCATAATTATAAATTTTAAGAATTTTAATATGTCTAAAGCTTAATTATTTTTCTGTTTACTATAAATGAATTTTTCTGAGATTCAATTAATATTAGGCAATTATAAATTCCGGGTTTAATAGACTTATCATCTAAAACAAATTCAAATTTATTGTTGCATTTATGTTTGTTTAATATCAAACTTCTCGATGCTTTATTTGATAGACTATAAAGTTCAATACTAATGAAGCTGCATTCATTTAGTGACAAGGATAATATAGTTTTCGATTGAAATGGGTTCGGAGACCATTTAATGTAATTAACAATATTATTTAATTTCCCATTATTTAAAGTTAAAATATTGTCAGGTACATTTAGGGTTATAGGAAATTCGATATAACCCATACATTTATTATACATAAATCTAGTTTTCCAAGAGATTTTATTAAGTTCATCATTAATAGAAGAATAAAATGATAATCCAACATCCTCTCCCTCATCGTCACTTCCTATGGATAACAAAATCAATCCATCCCGTCCCTCAATAGGACTTGAAACACCTCTGCATTCATCCCCAACATAAGCATACTAGGCATCATTTGGATTGCTTGCATATCCACCATTTGGCAAAATTACTTTACACACAATGTTCATGGTGTATTGATAATTCTGGTTAATGTTTTCATTTAATGGATTGTATAACTCATCCTGTTTCATAGAATGGCTATTTTTATTCTCATCACTTCCTCCATAGTTTAATAGGCCACCATTCGTAAGTTTGATTTTATACCCTTCACCAGGCACAAGTTCGCTTAATCCTCCTATCCATTGGGTTCCTGTATAGGCGGCAAACTGATACTGTCCACCTAAACGATCGTCGATAGCAGGGGTTGGTGAAATGTTTAGGGCAGTATTGATAGGTAGCGTTGCTTGTGGAGTATAACCGATCCATGTGTAGCCCGGATTCAGAGTGATCTGATCAACCGGCACAGGCTGTCCCTGGATGCACCATTCCTGGCTGTTGCACAATTTCATAATGTACATCCTATCCGGTTCAAGTTCTGAGAAAACCGGATTGTATATCCATGTTCCATTATTAAAAACCACAAAATTGTTCTGTCCTATAATACGATCATCATTGCAAGGATCCAGGTTTTGAAACAGGTCATTCCATTCAAAACTTCCTGGATCGACATTTACTGAAAACCAGGTGTATCCACTTCCAAAATCGATACATAATTCTGATGATAGAATTGATGTTTTGTATATAAATCCCAAATTAGATGTGAAATTTCCTCCGGCTATTGATGGGTTTGTGATGGGTTCGCCAAGGATGCCGAAATTACTGTAGTTACCTCCTGATGACCTTTCAGATCCGGAAGAAAAAACTTCACCTTGCTTGGTAAAACTTTGCCCATATTGCAGAAATGGGAAAAGGCATAAGAGTACCAGAATAATTGTCTGTATTGTTATGGTTTTCATAGCGATACCCTCATTAATTATCCTCTATTTTCTCAAGTTCCGGCTCCTTGCATTGAGGTATTGTTGAAGGCATCTCTTCAGCATTTTGATCCTTTGCAGAAACGGCTTTTCTGGCAATAACCAACCAGTCAAAAGAAGCATTGCTTTTTCCATTATTTAGCTCCATGACGACAAAACCATTAAATTGTTTTTCGATAACTGCCATCCCGTTGCACATTTCAGTTGGAGTAATAATTACCTTAATAGGATAGTTTGTTGCAATACTAACACTGATATCAGAGTCAAGGATAATTTCTGCTGATCCATTGATTAAATGTGAAGAGCCAGAGAAGTAAATTTCAATTTCAGGTGTTAAAGGAGATGTCAACATTTTTTGACCGCTTTTTACACTTAATGAAGTGAATGGAGCAGTTCCTCCACCAAAATATCCCTTACCATTTGTACCTATACCATAATGTGACGTTGAAGCAACCATTCCGTATATCCCATTAACATAACTACTATTTCCTGTTGTATTTTTTCCAAATAAAGCTGGTTGATCTGTTGAATTTGTCTGACCATATACAGCATTGCTACCATTTGAATGATCATTTTTACACCATATTGTAGGATATGTATCAGCATTGTTATGTATATTTAATGC
>JABMQB010000668.1 GCA_013203525.1 Mariniphaga sp. | reverse complement strand
TATTTTTTTCCACTACCACACGGACATTGCTCGTTTCTACCCACTTTTTTCTCCACCCTTACCGGCTGTGGCCGCGATTTATCCTGTGTTTGCGTATTTGCACCATCCATTGGATTTGCTCCGGGGGCATCGCTTTTTTGAGTTTTATACCGGCTCATATCTGTCTTCCGACGGGCAGCTGCCTCCTTAACCTGATCAGGACTTGACAATGGAATATAACCTTTCATTAATGTAGAAACAATTTCCTTATTTACCTTACCAACCATTTGTTTGAAAAGATTAAACGATTCAAATTTATAAATCAGTAGCGGGTCTTTTTGTTCGTATGTTGCATTCTGAACCGACTGTTTAAGATCGTCCATTTCACGAAGTTGTTCTTTCCATGATTCGTCAAAAATACGCAGGACAATTTGTTTTTGATATGATTTTACAAGTTCCTTACCTTTATTTTGATATGCTTTTCAAGGTTACATACTATCTGGTACATTTTTTTACCATCGGTAATGGGAACAACAATATTTGTATACTGATGAGATTTCTTTTCATAAACATCTTTAATTACCGGGTAAGCCTGTTTCGAAATTGTTTCAACTTTTCGGTTATAACCATTAATCATATCCTGGTAAATTCTATCAACAACTTCTTCCGGTTTTAATTTTCCAAATTCCTCCTCATTTACCGGAGATTCGATCGACAACAAGCGCATCAGTTCCATGTTAAAATCTTCAAACATTCCGGAACCGTAATAATCGTTGGCTAATTCTTCCACAGAATCGTACATCATATTCAGCACATCAACCTCAAGCCTTTCTCCAAACAGTGCATGTTTACGTTTTTTATATACAACTTCACGTTGTGAATTCATAACATCGTCATATTCAAGAAGCCTTTTCCTTATACCAAAGTTATTTTCTTCTACCTTTTTCTGTGCACGCTCAATCGATTTGGATATCATGGAATGCTGAATAACTTCACCTTCCTTTAATCCAAGTTTGTCCATAACTCCTGAAATCCTTCCGGTTCCAAAAGCCTCATCAAGTCATCTTCGAGTGATACATAAAATTGGGAAGATCCGGGATCACCCTGTCTGCCGGCACGTCCACGAAGCTGACGGTCAACACGTCTTGAATCGTGCCTCTCGGTACCAATAATTGCTAATCCACCTGCTTTAAGAACTTCAGGAGATAGTTTAATATCGGTACCACGTCCTGCCATGTTAGTAGCAATAGTAACACCACCCGATCGTCCAGCTTCGGCAACAATATCTGCCTCTCGTGCATGAAGTTTAGCATTCAAAACATTATGTTTAATTCCTTTCATATTAAGCATCCGGCTTAACAATTCTGAAATTTCAACCGATGTTGTACCAACCAATACAGGCCGTCCCAATTTATTTAATTCAAGAATCTCAGCACTTACTGCGTTATATTTTTCACGTTTGGTTTTAAATACAAGATCTTCCCTATCATCACGTACAATAGGCCTGTTCGTGGGAATTACAACAACTTCAAGTTTATATATGTCCCATAATTCTCCTGCTTCGGTTTCTGCGGTACCAGTCATACCAGCTAGTTTATGGTACATCCGGAAATAATTCTGTAATGTGATGGTTGCAAAGGTTTGTGTTGCTGCTTCAACCTTTACTCTTTCTTTTGCCTCAATAGCTTGATGCAAACCATCCGAATATCTTCGGCCCTCCATAATACGGCCAGTTTGTTCATCCACAATTTTCACCTTGTTTTCAATGACTACATATTCCACATCGTTTTCGAACATGGTGTAGGCCTTCAACAACTGGTTAATTGTATGAACCCGTTCAGATTTAACAGCATAATTCTGTAGCAATAAATCTTTTTTTGCCAATTTCTCTTCCTCATTCAATGAAGAATTTTCCAATTCAACAATTTCAGCGCCCATATCAGGGAGGATAAAAAACTCTGAATCTTCAAAGCCTGCTGAAATCAGGTCAATTCCTTTATCGGTTAGTTCTACTGAATTCTGTTTTTCTTCAATAATAAAAAACAACGGATCAGTTACTATATGCATATTTTTACTATTCTCCTGCATATAGAAATTCTCCGTTTTTTGCATGGTAGCTCTTATTCCCTCTTCACTAAGAAATTTAATAATCGATTTATTTTTGGGTAAACCTTTGTGAGCCCTTAATATTAATAAAGCACCTTCTTTTTTCTCATCAGATGTTGCATCTTCTTTTAATAAAAGCTTTTTAGCTTCGGCAAAAATACCATTTACAAAGTCGCGTTGTGCGCGGAATATTTTTTCAACATACGGTTTTAATTCTTCGAATTGCTGGTTTTCGCCTTTTGGAACCGGGCCTGAAATAATTAACGGAGTACGTGCATCATCAACCAGTACAGAGTCAACTTCATCGACAATTGCATAATGATGTTTACGCTGAACCAGATCTTCAGGATTGATTGCCATGTTATCGCGTAAGTAATCAAATCCAAATTCATTATTTGTCCCAAAGGTTATATCACTATTATATGCTTTTCTTCTTGCTTCAGAATTTGGTTGGTGTTTATCGATACAATCGACACTTAAACCATGAAATTCATAAATTGGCCCCATCCATTCGGCATCACGTTTTGAGAGGTAATCGTTCACAGTAACAATATGAACTCCCCTGCTTGTAAGTGCATTCAGAAAAACCGGCAATGTTGCAACAACTGTTTTACCCTCACCCGTTCCCATTTCGGCAATTTTACCTCCGTGTAGTACCATTCCTCCAATTAACTGGACATCGTAATGGATCATATTCCAAACAATCTCATTACCTCCGGCAATCCATTTGTTTTTCCATATTGCTTTGTCACCTTCAATATTTATACTTTCTCGTTCAGCAGCAAGATTTTTGTCATTTTCTGAAGCTATAACAATTATCTTTTCATTTTCAACAAACCTTCGTGCAGTATCTTTTACAATAGCAAATGTCACCGGAAGGACTTCATTAAGAACTTCTTCCAGTTTTTCAATTATAAGTTCTTCCAGCTTATCAATTCTTTCATAAATTTTTTCACTATGCTGGATCTCAACTTCCTCCACTTCAACTTTTAAAGCTGCAATTTCATCTTCTTCGGGCTTAATATGTTCGTGGATTATATTTTTTATTCTTTGAGATTCTGCTCTTAGTTCATCGTTTGAGAGTTCTTTAATCCTGTCAAATTCCTTTTTGATTTCCTCAATAACAGGCATTACTTCTTTAATATCCCTTTCCGATTTATTACCAAGGATTTTTCCTAATACTTTTGTTACGAATGCCATATAATATTTAATATTAATTCAATAAAAATAGCCATTGCAAATGTAGTTAATTTGCATAGGCTAATAAAACGATTCTTTTATTTTTATAATAATTGTGCCATTTGCAAAATACTAAAGAAAACAGCCATTATAGCAGCAATTTTAATCAAGGATGACAATGAGGCGTTAATCTAAAAGCCAAAGGGAAATTTATTCGGTAATAACTG
>JABMQB010000667.1 GCA_013203525.1 Mariniphaga sp. | reverse complement strand
TAATATTTTTATTATTGAATCCAAATTCATAATATTTTATTTGAGAGGTTGGTTTAAAAAATGCCAGTACATTCCAATATCAGTTACGGTACTCATAAATTCAGAAAAATCGACTGGTTTAACAATATAGCTATTGACACCTTTTTGGTAACATTCGGTAAGATCTTTATCTTCTTTTGAAGATGTTAAAACAACAACCGGAATTGTTTTTAAGTTTTTGTCTTTTTTAATCTTCTCCAGTACTTGGATCCCACTGATTTTTGGTAGTTTAAGATCCAGTAGGATTAGTTTTGGGCTATTTTTCATTTGAGAATATTTGTTTCTCGAATATAAAAAATCAAGAGCTTCTTCTCCATCTTTTACCCAGCTTAGGTTTTTTACCAGGTTTTTCCTTTTTAATGCCCTTATTACTAATTCTGCATCGTTTGGATTATCTTCGACCAATAAAATATCAATAATTTTGTTTTCCACTTTATTTTTTTAATGAGGTAGATTGATTATAAATTTAGCTCCATTATTTGGCTCGCCCGAAGCAATTATATTACCTTCGTGTTTTTCAATTATTTTTTTTACGATACTTAATCCCACTCCAGCTCCTTCAAATTCATTAACAGTATGAAGGCGTTGGAAAACTTCAAATATTTTCTCCCCATATTTATTATCGAAACCAATTCCATTGTCTTCGATTGATATCTCGGCTATTGCATCCATATTTTGTCCCTTAATTATAATTATAGGTTCAGGAATGTTTAATGTGAATTTAATTGCGTTTGATATAAGGTTAATAAATACTTGCCTTAACAAATTATGATCGCCGTATAATTTTGGTAGGTTACTAATTTTTATTGTGGGTTTTTTCTTGAGTGGTGAAATAAGTTCACTTATAATTGTTTCAATAAATTCATTGGTATTAATTAGATCTTTGTTGAGCACCTTTCTTCCAATCCTTGTAAATGCAAGAAGGTCGTCAATTAATTGAGTCATTGAACCTACATTGGCGACAATTACATTTAATATCCTTTTCCCCTCATCATCGAATAATAGATTATAATCTTCTTTAAGTATTTCTGTAAATCCATTTATTGCTCGAAGAGGTGCCCTGAGGTCGTGCGAAACCGAATATGAAAATGATTCCAGGTCTTTATTTACTTCTGCCAGTTCTTTAATTACATTTTCAAGCTCCTTACGTGTTTCGTTCACATCGGCTAAAAGGAAGGTTAATGCTTTTTGCGATTCACGTAGCTTTACAGCTTGTTTTTCAATTTCGCTGGTTCTTTTATTAACATTTTTTTCGAGGTCGTTGTGGTATTTGTTTAAATCGCTTTGGTAATTTATGCTGTCGGTAATATCAATAGCTACACCGTCGATATATTTAATTTCCCCTTTATTTTCAGGATCATAAAAAGCCCTGTAATTTGACCTGACCCAAATTCCTGTCCCATCCTTCTTTTTTTCTTTAGTAACAACATTAAGTGCTTCACCTGTTTCAAATAACGATTTTATAATTTTTTTCCGGTCTTCAAGGTTATCATAATACTCGGATGCTGGCTTTAGAAGTAATTCTTCTTTCGATTCAAATCCGTACATTTTTACCATAGAGCGATTTATTTCCAATATCTTTCCTTCTATGGTTGACCGGAAAAGAGCAATAGGCATGTTTTCGTGTAATTCCCGAAATTTTGCTTCGCTTTGCTGTAGATCAATTGTTTTCTGAAGGGCTATTAACTCTAAGCTTTTTTTATCAGTCTTGAATAATTCGTCATTCGTAATTTTTTCAAGTATTACTGTTAACATAGCACAAGAATTATCGAGGTAAAACCTGGATTCTTCCGATAAACTTTTGTATCCTTTGTTAAAAACTATTGTGCCATAATATTTTGAAACAGTCCTTAGTTCATATTTAAAACTTCCCTTAACATTCTCTGTGCTGTAAAATTTCAGTTTTACTTTAGCAAAAAGGCATTCAACCGATTCAATAAAAACCGAAATTGCTTTATCCTTATTTTTTATTTGAAAAAGGTTCAGCATTAGCAGGAAAAGGTCGTGAGCTATCATCGTTATTTATTTAAATATTCAGGAGCATTTTCTTTTAACCAGATATCGGGATTTATAAAATAAGGGTTTTTAGTAATCACGCCACTCTGGATTATTGTATAAGGATGGGTTTGTAAAACCTGTAAAATTGTGGCACCAGAAAACCGGGTTAAATTGTAAAGGCAAATGCTGATCCAGGCTTTTCCCGGGATAAAATAATTTAACCTCGACTCATAAGCCATTAATTTTGTTTTGTCGACATTTTTATCAAGTGCCCAAATCATTTCGGCCGAAGCTCTTACTGCTACTTTTCGGTTTTTTTGACTTTCTTCCCAAAACGCATTTAAACTACGGTCCACTGCCCAGGGCAAAAACTTGCCTTCTGGATAATACAATTCTTCGGTAGTACTAAAACTACATATATTAGGATCGTGAAGGCAATCTTTTGTATGTGGGTGTCTTAAAGAAAATTTTTCAATAAAATCTTCTTTTGTCCTTTCAGTTGGGCAATAAAGATTAATATCGCCATTTACAAATCCCTGATTAAAGAAACCAAGTATAATATTATCTCTTTCTTCTTCGGTTTCGTACAGACCTGCCATATGCATTCCATTATTACATTGATGGCCGGCAAAGCCTAATTCAACTTTTTCCTGCTTTGATGTATTAAAATACATAACTAAAAAATTTATAATTTCGACATCTAATTTTTCCTTTCAATTGCTTTTTCAAGTTCTTCTATTTTTATTTTCAATTCGTTTATCCTGAATTCCCTGCCTACGAACAAATTATTATAATGTTCTAGTTCTTCATTTTTCTCGGTTAGTTCTTCATTTTTTTCAATGATTTCTTTTGTACGTTCTTTAACTTTTATTTCTAAACTTTTTTTAAGTTTTTCTAATTCTTTTTCAGCATTTTTTCTTTTACTTATATCTATTACTACAGCAATTGTACCT
>JABMQB010000666.1 GCA_013203525.1 Mariniphaga sp. | reverse complement strand
TTTTTTGGCCAATCATATTTTCTGCACCGATACTCTCTATTTTCTTTTTGAATTTGTTTACTAGTTTTAAATTATATTTTGCAACATTATTTTTTTCTTGTGGATCTGTTTCTAAGAAATATAGTTCTTCTTTAAAATCATCCCTAAAAGGAGCATAAATAAATTTATATTTGTTATCTATACGAAGACCAGCTAACCAATCTTCTTTTTTCGGAATTGTTGATCCAACTGCTTCTACATATTGCTCCCTAGGGGTGTTATCTTGATTATTGATTATTGGTAAAACACTTTTACCCCTAACATTAATTTTAGGATCAATTCCAATTATGTCCAGTATAGAAGGAAATATATCTATTTGTCTAACTGGAATTTTAGATTCCCCTTTATGAATTATATCTTTATTATAAAAAATCAAAGGAATCTTAATTAAATGATCATAAATATTAAATCCATGACCTATGTGTATTTTTCTTGCGATTTTTGCATAATGTGCATTCATTAACTTTAATTTTTGCAAAAGTTTTAGAACTTCTTTAAATTTTTAACCTTAATAAATTCTTCTGGATGATTTTTTCCAATTTGTTCTCCATGATCGCTGGTTATTATAATTAAAGTGTCCTCATCGACAGTATCAATAAGTTTTTTTAAAAAAGTATCTACACTAGATAATGCTCTAGCATATTGAGTTTTACCAAATTTTTTATTTTGACATTCTTTTATGACCACCCTTGGAAAACAAAGAGTGAATATATGGAAAAAAACAAACCAGGGACCTTTATAATGATTTTTAAATTTAGATAATGTTTCTTCGCCCCATTTAGTGTATATTGTATTTTTTCTATCCCTACAATTATATTCATCAAAACCCTTATTGAGGCCTAGTTCAGGAAGTACTGGACCTGTTAATTCTGCATAAGTATGATATCCATTTTCTTTTAGTATTTCTGGAAAAGTTTTAATGTCTTTACTCAAACTATAACCGGAATAGCTCCTTACGCCGTTTTCAAAAGGGTATAATCCAGTGAATAGACTTGCAAAAGAAGGAGTTGTTGTACTTGTTGAAGAAGTGGTACTTAAAAAATTAAAGCCGTTATTTTTTATTTTTTGAATAGTCGGGATAATAGCTTTATTTGTACTTATATGGTCTTCTCTTAATGCGTCTATTAATATAAATAAAATATTTTTTTTCATTTGTAACCTTTTTTAGAGTAAATTATATTATTTTGAATATTATTACCCCTTGTGTTTGATGAACAACTTGAAACTTGCTAGAAGAACTTATTTCAGCTAGTCTTTGATCTATTAATGGTTTTGTTTCGTTGCCGTATTCTTCTTGATGGCTTTTATAAGCCATCCCATCCATTATTAGATATTCATATCTTTGCTTTTTTAACCAAGTGTAAACTTCAGATTCATTTCTGTATAATAAGCCTTTTCTAAATTCTATGACTTCATCACACCATTTACAACTTAATTTATCATAACCAATAACTTGTTCATCGCTTGAATATGCAAAAACTTTTGTATCTACTGGCAAAGTCTTTAACCAAGTATACCCCTGAATTTCTTCCATAGAAGTCCACATTTGCCCAGGACCCCAATTAGCTGTGTTTACAGTATATTTCTGCTGTCCAGATGTTAAGAAGATTAATAATATAAGCAAGGAAATTGTGATCACCCTAGGCATCTTTATTTCTTTAAACAATTTTGTCAAAAACCAAAATCCCTCTGCAGCAATTATAGACAAAGGAATTGCAAACAGCATCCAAAATCTAAATGCAAATAGACCCACAGGAAGATTAAATGTCATGCTATTTACTCCTAAAAAGGTAAATACAAGCCATAATGCAGTTATAATTATCCAACTTTTCTTTTCTTTTTTCATAGATTTATAAGTAAAAATTATCAAAAATATGGTCAAAATTGCTAACAAAGAAATGATTATGCCAATACCAATTGGATTATTAATCATATTCTGGGACTTGGCTACAAAAAAATCATTAAATGTATATGCTCTTGTTGCTGATCCTGAAGTTGGAGAGAACCTAGTTTGAACAATATGCCAAAATTTAATTAAAGGACCACCCAAAATTTCTTCTTTACTGGCGGCGGCAACACTTTTAGTCATTATCTGCCCTTTAAAATTAGCTGCCCACCAAAATAATGAGAGCATATATCCTGCTATAATTGCAATAAATTCTTTAATCTTAAATTTTCCATCATATAGAGATTTAATTAAAATGTATATCATAAACATAATTAAATATTTTATTGGCTGACTCGGCTGGGTTAAAGTTATTCCGCTTATAACAAAAATTAGAGGATAAATCCATTTTTTATCATCATTGATCTTAACTAAGCAATATAAAGATACTAAAAAAAGAGTGATAACTAATGAATGCGCCCATATAAAATGACTTAGATAACACGGAACCATAGCCAATATTACTGTTGCTATAATCGCTTTGTTTCTATTTTGTATAAATCTCTTTGAAAAAAAGTAAAAG
>JABMQB010000066.1 GCA_013203525.1 Mariniphaga sp. | reverse complement strand
GTATTTTCACCATCGATAAAAAGCCTGATCCGGTAATTGAAATCGATAATATTTCACTTTATAACGATCAGGAAGGATTAGCTTTAAGTAAGGATGAAATTGAATACCTCGATTCGGTAGCAATAGCATTAAATAGGAAATTAACCGATAGTGAAGTATATGGATTTGCCCAGGTAAATTCTGAGCATTGCCGTCATAAAATATTTAATGGTACGTTTAAAATTGATGGAAAAGAAATGGAATCATCTCTTTTTCAGATGATCAAAAAAACTTCAAAAGAAAATCCAAATACTATTATTTCAGCATATAAAGATAATTGCTCGTTTGTACAGGGTCCGGTAGTTGAACAATTTGCACCTGAAACACAGGATAAACCTGACTTTTTTAAAATTACCGATATCGAAACGGTTCTTTCGTTAAAAGCCGAAACACATAACTTTCCAACTACTGTTGAACCTTTCAATGGTGCTTCAACCGGAACCGGTGGTGAAATTCGTGACCGTATGGGTGGAGGAAAAGGAAGTATTCCAATTGCCGGAACTGCGGTTTATATGACATCGTATCCACGCACCGAAGAAGCAAGAAGCTGGGAACAGGCAACTGAAGAACGCCCATGGTTATATCAAACTCCTGAAGAAATTTTAATTAAAGCTTCAAATGGTGCCAGCGATTTTGGAAATAAATTCGGGCAACCTCTTATTAATGGGTCGGTTCTTACTTTTGAGCATTTCGAAAATTTTAAAAAATATGGTTACGATAAAGTAATCATGCTTGCCGGTGGTATTGGTTTTGGAGCTAAAAAAGACAGTTTAAAAGATAATCCAACAAAGGGAGATAAAGTAGTTTTGCTTGGTGGCGATAATTATCGAATTGGAATGGGTGGCGGAGCTGTTTCTTCAGTTGCTACCGGAGAATTTGAAAATGCCATTGAGTTAAACGCAGTTCAACGTGCAAACCCTGAAATGCAAAAACGTATTTTTAATGCAATCAGGGCATTAAGCGAATCTTCTGAAAATCCAATTATATCAATTCATGACCATGGGGCAGGGGGGCATTTAAATTGCCTCTCGGAACTGGTTGAATCTACCGGGGGAAAAATCGATACTTCAAAACTTCCTGTTGGTGATCCAACTCTTTCGCAGAAAGAAGTTATTGGAAATGAATCTCAGGAACGGATGGGATTGGTTATGCAAGAAAAAGATGTTGCTCTCCTAAAACGAATTGCTGATAGGGAAAGAGCTCCAATGTATTCAATTGGTGAGGCAACTGGCGATATGCAGTTTACGTTTGAGAATTCGGAAACAGGAGAAAAACCAATTGATTGGCAATTGGGATATATGTTTGGCAGCCCCCCAAAAACTGTTTTGGAAGATACAACGGATAACACTTCTTTTAAATCATTAGATTATAATAAAAAGCAAATTACCGAATACCTTGAAAATGTATTACAACTTGAGTCGGTTGCATGTAAGGATTGGTTAACAAATAAAGTCGACCGCTCAGTAACCGGGCGTGTAGCAAAACAACAGGGTGCCGGGAAATTACATTTACCCCTAAATAACCTGGGAGTTGTAACGCTTGATTATCAGGGGAAAGCCGGAATTGCATCTTCTATTGGACATGCTCCTGTTGCAGGGCTCGTGAATGCTCCTAACGGTTCAATACTTTCGATAGCTGAGGCTCTTACAAATATTGTATGGGCACCCTTTGCTGATCAAATTAAAAGTATTTCATTAAGTGCGAACTGGATGTGGCCGGCAAAAAATCAGGGTGAAAACGCACGGATTTATGAGGCGGTTAAGGCTTCGAGTGATTTTGCATGCAAACTGGGAATCAATATTCCAACCGGAAAAGATTCCATGTCGATGACTCAAAAATATAAAGACGATGTTGTTTATGCTCCGGGAACTGTTATTATATCGGCATCGGGTGAAGTTTCTGATGTTAAAAAGGTGGTTGAACCGGTTTTGCAAAATGATCCAAATAAGGAAATTTTATTTATTGATTTTTCATTTACCAATCGTTGCCTCGGTGGTAGTGCATTTGCACAATCGATAAATAAGCTTGGAAATAATACTCCAACGGTTACTGATCCGGAGGCATTTGTAAAAGCATTTAATGCTATTCAGGAACTCATAGAAAAAGGATTAATTGCTGCAGGCCATGATATAGGTTCGGGTGGTTTAATTACTACCCTTTTGGAAATGTGTTTCACCGATAATGAAACTGGGATGAATGTTGACCTTTCCGGTATCGGTGAAAGTGATATTGTTAAAGTATTATTTAGTGAAAATCCGGGAATTGTTATTCAGTGTGAAAACAATAAAAAAGTAAAAGATTATCTTAAAAAAGTAAAGGTGTCGTTTGTGGCTATCGGGAAACCGGTTGCGGGTCGTAATTTATCAGTAATCAATGATGGCAAATCATTTGATTTTGATATCGATTCCTTGCGAGACCTTTGGTTTAAAACATCGTATTTGCTTGATAGGAAACAATGTGGAAGTGGGCTTGCGTTGGAACGGTTTAAGAATTATAAAAAGAACGAATTACAATTCGATTTTAAAAGTTTTACAGGAAAAGCAGCCGATTATGGAATTGACTTGACCCGTAGAAAACCATCGGGTATAAAAGCTGCAATCATACGTGAGAAAGGCGTTAATGGTGATCGTGAAATGGCTTATGCAATGTACCTTGCCGGTATGGATGTGAAGGATGTTCATATGACTGATTTGATTAGCGGACGGGAAACACTGGAAGATTTAAATATGATTGTGTTTGTTGGAGGATTCTCTAATTCCGATGTATTGGGTTCGGCAAAAGGCTGGGCCGGTGCATTTAAATACAACGAAAAAGCACGAATTACACTTGAGAATTTCTATAAACGCGAAGATACTTTAAGCCTGGGTATTTGTAATGGTTGCCAGCTATTGGTAGAATTAGGATTGGTATATGCTGAAAAAGAAAGGATGCCTAAAATGCATTTGAATGAATCACGGAAATTTGAATCGGCATTCCTGAATGTGGAAATTAAAGAAAATAATTCGGTAATGATGCAAAATATGGCCGGAATGAAACTTGGGATTTATGTAGCTCATGGTGAAGGAAAATTCACATTCCCCTTGGAAGAATCAAATTATAATATCCCGGTAAAATATTCATACAACAATTATCCTGGAAATCCCAATGGTTCAGAATTTGCAACTGCGGCAATTTGCTCCGATGATGGCCGCCACTTTGCAATGATGCCACATTTGGAACGTGCATTTAAACCTTATCATTGGGCATATTATCCTGACGATAGAAAAGAAGATGAAATCGCGCCCTGGATTCAGGCATTTGTAAATGCCAGGGATTGGATAAAAAGGAACCGGTCTTTTTGAAGATTTATTGCACAATCATTTTATCTTTTAGTGATTCAGATAATTCTTTCCCTTTTAGCATTTCTACAATTTTAAAAGCAAATTGGAGGGCTACACCAGCTCCTTTTGCAGTTATAATATTTTCAGATATGGAAATGGAATTTCCGGTTATGGTTGCTCCTTTCAGGTATTTTTCGAAACCAGGATAACAGCTTGCTTTTTTTCCTTTCAAAATTCCAAGTTCACCAAAAACCATAGGTGCTGCACATATAGCTCCAAGTAGTTTTTTGTTTTTATGAAAATTCAGAATCTGTTGCCGTAATTCTTTATGGGAATTTAAGTTTGCAGATCCGGGCATACCACCCGGCAGGATAATCATTTCAACTTCATTGAAATCAATTTCATCAAAAAGTTGATCAGCAATAATTGGTATTTGATGCGATCCTGTTACTTCTAACTTCTCCGTAATCGATACTGTTATGACCGGAATTTCAGCCCTTCTTAAAACGTCAATAATCGAAATGGCTTCAATTTCTTCAAAACCTGTTGCCAATTGTACACAGACCTGTTTCATGGTAATTCAATTTGTGTAAAAATAAAAAAAGGATTCAACTTTTTGAACCCTTCATCTAAAATCTAACTGATACTATTTTTATGAAACTGCATAATCGCTAAGCGATTTTTCTAATTTTTTTCTTGTAAAGAAAATCCGGCTTTTAACTGTACCTAAAGGTAATTCAAGTTTATTGGCAATCTCTTTATATTTGTACCCCTCCAAAAACATGGTAAAAGGAACCCGGTATTCATTCTCAAGGGCATTTATGCTTTTATTAATTTCTTTAGAACTGTAAAAAGAATCAGGACCGGGATACATTTTATCCTTCGAAAATTTCAAATGAAAATCGTTATTTGTACCATCAAATGTATTTTTAGTTTTTACATTCCTTCTGTAATCATTAATGAATGTATTTTTCATAATGGTATAAATCCATGCTTTGAAATTCGTGTTTTGTGTAAACTTCTCTCTGTAGGTTAGTGCCTTCAGAAAAGTTTCCTGGAGTAGGTCATTTGCCCGTTCCTGGTCGGTTGTTAAACTAAGTGCATAATAGTGCAATTTGTCTTGTAACCCAAGTAGTGCGTTATTAAATTGAATCTGAGTCATGGCG
>JABMQB010000665.1 GCA_013203525.1 Mariniphaga sp. | reverse complement strand
GTACAACCATTAGTAATTTCAGGATTCAAAACCAAAAGAACTGCTAGTGTAAGCAGAATAAGATTTAATCGTTTTCTCATTTTATTTGTGATTTTAAGTATTTTCTAAACAGGCAAATATAATTAAATCAGTTTTATCAGGAATGATAAATATCGCATTTATAGGTTCAGATTAACTCAATTTTTAGACGTATTAATAGATTAATACTGTTTATGGAATATAGATTACTCCACAACTTGAATCCTTTACAGCTCCTGTGACAGAAGCAAGGCAATTAACTTCCCCTCTTGTTTTTAATAATCCAAGAAATGCGAATATTAAAGCTTCTTTATAATCGATTAATTGGGGTGGGGGTAATACAATTTCTGATTTAGTATATTTTTTTATTCGATCAATTAAAAAAGTATTGAATGAACCACCTCCTGTTATCAGTACTTTTCTTTTTGGATGTAGAGAATTTCCCAACTGAAAGGCAATGTGTTCATAAACCGTTCGAATTTTATCATCAAAATTAAGATCAGATTTTTTTAAAAGTGGAAGGAAATATTTTTCAACCCATTCACGTCCGAGAGATTTTGGTGGATCGGTTAAATAGTAATTCAATCTATTAAGTTCTTTATAAAGACCATCATTAATAATTCCTGTTTTTCCAAGAAGCCCGTCCTTGTCAAATAATAATCCCTTTTTTTCTGCAAAAAGATTTAGTACAATGTTTACCGGGCAAATGTCATAGGCAATTCTTTTCTCATCTTTTTCAAATGAAATATTTGCAAATCCTCCCAGGTTTAGGCAAAAATCATAATCGCTAAAAAGTAATTTGTCACCAATTGGAACAAGGGGAGCACCTTGCCCGCCCAATCCTACATCTGTAGTTCGAAAATCCGAAATTGTTGGTATTCCGGTAACTTCGGCAATCGTTGTGCCGTTTCCAACCTGAAATGTGATTCCACGTTCAGGCTGATGAAAAACGGTATGGCCATGGGAAGCAATTAAATCAACTGGTTGCCCCAATTTGTAAATAAATTTATTGATTTCCAGACCAATAAACCTTCCATATTTGTTATGCAATGAGATAAGGTCGGTTGCTGATAATTTATGAGCCGTTCCCAGATACTTAATCCAGTTTGAATCGTACTTTATTGTATCAGATTTTAATATTTCAAAAGCCCATTTATTGTTTTCAAATATGAAATTGCAAACAGCAATATCAAGCCCGTCAAGCGAAGTCCCCGACATTACTCCAATAACGGTAGTCGATTTTCTATTTGAAAAAAGTGGCTTCATAAATTGAGGAATTATTCTTATTGTCGGTTACAACCAGTTTTAATTGGTGTATTTTGTTCATTTCAAACCTATCATTATCAAATGTATAAAACAGTAGGTTATTTTTCAGATCGAATTTAAATAATACCCATTTATTATCGATGGTTCCCCGGTAATTTTTTATTCCTGAAAGTTCATCCCGAATTCTAAATCTGATTTGAGATGATTCTGTAAGTGTATTTTTATTTTTTATACTTAACGGACGGATGGATGGAGCAATAGTATCAACAGCAATTGCAAAACTCCCAAACGATCGGATATTGCTAATAACATTTCCATTTCTGAAATTTCCACCAACTGAGTTTATATTACCGTTTTTTTCATCAATTTTTACAATTAGTGACTTTTTATCAAGATCAGGTAGGAGGTTTTGTGGTTTTATGGAAAGCGAAATCGGATCGTGGATTGGTGTGGTTGGATGATGTACACGATGAATTTCAGAATAGAAATTCAGATTGTTGTTTTTATAAACCACATCATAATCAAATTCAAAATCAGTATAAAAAGCACCTTTCGGACAATTCAGCGTTATCCCGGTTGCTTCAAATTTATTTTCCTCATTGTAATAAAATGTTTGAAATCCTTTCTTTTTATTCGATGCAGTTATTTGATTAATACTTTTTATTTTAAATTCTAAAACCGATTCATTTCCATACGAATCATTAACTACTAATTCAATATTATGAGTTTTGTTATCAGTAAACTGAGTGGATCCATCCTGGCTTTTAAATCTGTAAAAATCAAGCTTGTTACCCGGATCTTTCCATGTTTTGTAAAACCGTTTTCTACTGTTTATATAATATTCATAATCAATTAAACTGTTCAGGTACCGGGTTTCTGAAAATGAAAACCGGTTTAACTCAAATGAAGAGTGCATCTCTCCATTTACTTTCAATTTCAAAGAATTTATACCACATTTACTCCATGTCCCATCAAGGTAATCTATTATTTCAATGCCAAATCCAATTTCTCCATGAACGGGAATTACAGGATTATTTCGAATATGGTACTTTCCGTTATAGTTGACAACTTCAAAGGTTTTATTTTCGTTTGAATTATTAACATGTGAGACTTCGTTTAAAGGATAAATTCGAAGTCCCAGAATTTTTGGAGATATTTTATCAACAATATTTAAATCATTTTTAAGCGGATTCAGAGGTTCCTGAGTAAGTTGGTCCCTTATCTCAAAATGAAGGTGGGGGCCTCCCGAACTTCCGCTATTACCACTATATGCAATAATTTCATTCTTTGAAACATTAATCCTTCCAGGTGGCAGAGAAACGTCAATTCCAAAGCTTTCATTTTTATACTGGATATTCTTAACATACTCAGCAATTATCTTATTAAATCTGTCAAGATGCCCATATACTGTTGTTGTACCATTTGAATGGTCGATGTACAATGCATGTCCAAATCCGGTTGGAGAAACAGCTATTCTGGAAACATGCCCGTTTGCTGCAGGGTAAACAGGAAGGCCGGTTTTTCCTTTAGTCCTGATATCGATACCCGAATGAAAATGATTAGAACGTAATTCAGCGAAACTCCCGGTAATAAGTAAAGGTATTTTAATGGGTTCAGAAAAATATTTTTCCTGAGATTTTACATTTACAGAAGCCAATAAAATAATACCCAAAACAATTCCCTTCATATTTCTGTTTGTAGTTTGTGTTTTAATTAGAGTTTACAAATATAGAAGATGTGAACATATATCAATCGAAAATGAATGCGATTGATTTTCGCAATAACTCAAAAATATTAACTTTGTTGCTGAAATGCAGCAAAAATGACCGGGGATGATTTACTTCTGATCAAGGAATTCAAATCCAGAATTGCTGATTTGCTTGCCCAATATGAATTATTGGAGACAAAAAACTCGCAACTCAACGATTCAGTTTTGGAATTGAAAAAAAAAATTGAAGTCCTTGAAATGGAAAAATCAGAACTTGGGAAGAAATATGAAAATCTCAGGTTAGCTAAATTTTTTGAATCCGGATATGAAGATAACCAGATGGCTAAGCTGAAAGTAAATAAACTTTTGCGGGAAATTGATAAATGTATTGCATTGCTGAATAAGTAATGTTAACATGAAAGACAAACTTTCAATAAATATAATAATCGATAACAGGGGATATCCTCTGGTAGTTGATCGAAACGATGAGGAGAAGTACAGACAAGCTTCGAAATTATTAAACGAAATGGTCTATCATTATAGAGGCCAATATGCAGATAAAGATTCACAGGATATTTTAGCAATGGCTGCTTTTCAATTTGTTTTAAAATACCTGGATGAGAAAAAAGATGCAACGAATGAGCTTCTCATTGATGAAATAAAGAATTTAAACGACGATGTTTCCGACTTTTTAAAACAAAGGGCTGAAACAGAATCGTAAATATATTATATTATCGAAAACCGCATTTTATAGGACTTCGGTGCAATTGCGCCGGAACTATATATTGCGGTTTTTTAGTATTAACTTAAAGAATTAGATATGGTAGAATACATAATAGCAGCAGCAGTAGGATTTGTAGTTGGTGGATTTATTTCATATTATTTATGGGATAAAGCTTTAAAGAAAAAGAAATTAAAACTTATTTCTGAAGCTCAAGCTGAAGGAGATGTAATAAAAAAAGATAAAATCCTTCAGGCAAAAGAAAAGTTTTTTCAATTAAAAACTGACCATGAGAGGTTTATTAATGAAAAAAACCAGAAAATAAATGCTCAGGAGAACCGGATAAATCAAAAGGAATCTTCAATAAATCAACGTAGGGATGAACTTCATAGAAAAATTAAGGAATTTGAAATTACGAAAAACGACAACGATGTTATCCGTGAAAATTTGAATAACCAGATTGCCGTAGTTGAACAAAAAAATGAGGAGTTGGCAAAACTGCACAGGCAGCAGGTTGAAAAATTGGAAGTACTTTCAGGTATGTCGGCTGATGAAGCAAAATCTCAATTGGTTGAATCGTTAAAGGAAGAGGCTAAAACTGAGGCAATGGCTTTTGTAAATGAAATAGTGGAAGAAGCCAAACAAACGGCAAATAAAGAAGCTAAGAAAGTGGTTGTTAAATCCATTCAAAGGGTTGCTACTGAAACGGCAATTGAAAATGCGGTTACAGTATTTCATATTGAAAGTGACGAAATAAAAGGACGGATAATCGGACGTGAAGGAAGGAATATCAGGGCACTTGAAGCAGCAACAGGAGTTGAAATTATTGTTGATGATACACCTGAAGCAATTGTGCTTTCGGCATTTGATCCTGTTCGCCGTGAAATTGCCCGTTTGGCTTTACACCAACTTGTTACCGATGGAAGGATTCACCCGGCCCGTATTGAGGAGGTGGTAAATAAAGTCAAAAAACAAATAGAAGAAGAGATTATTGAAACCGGAAAACGGACTACAATCGACCTGGGCATCCACGGTATGCATCCTGAACTGGTTCGTTTGATTGGTAAAATGAAATATCGTTCATCGTACGGACAAAATCTTTTGCAGCACTCCAGAGAAGTTGCAAACCTTAGTGCTATAATGGCTACGGAACTTGGGCTAAATCCAAAAAAGGCAAAACGTGCCGGACTTTTACATGATATTGGAAAAGTTCCGGATGATGAGCCGGAATTACCACACGCTATCCTTGGAATGAAACTGGCGGAAAAATTTAAAGAAAAGCCGGATATAGTTAATGCAATTGGTTCGCACCACGATGAAGCAGAAATGCAAACATTACTTGCTCCAATTGTTCAGGTTTGCGATGCGATTTCAGGAGCACGGCCAGGAGCACGCCGCGAGGTAGTAGAATCATACATTAAAAGGTTGAAAGACCTTGAAGACCTGGCTCTTTCTTACCCGGGTGTAATGAAAACTTATGCAATTCAGGCAGGGCGCGAACTACGGGTAATTGCTGGTGCCGATAAACTCAGTGATCAGGAAGCAGAACAACTTTCATACGATATTGCCAAACGGATTCAGGATGAGATGACATATCCGGGGCAAATTAAAATTACTGTTATCAGAGAAATCCGTTCGGTTAATTACGCAAAATAAAAACTATCATTATATTGAAGCCGTCTTCTGAAAAGGAGGCGGTTTTTTTTCGAACCATTGCGTAATTGTTGTATCCCTTTGCGAATCCCTGTCTACCGGCAGGCAGGTTCGCGTAACCTTAGCGATACTCTGCGTAATTATTTTTTTTAATCTCTGATGTGCGAAGTCAATTAAATAATACCAGATAGTTTGATTCCTTCGTGTTATTGATTATTTTAGGTTAATAAATCTAACAGCAATTATGAAAACCGGAGCCTCCGTTATTATTTGTCTTTTTCTAATGTTAAATATAACATCGAAGAGGGTGTTTTGTCAGGAATTTAAAATTAAATCTGACATCAATACTTCTTCTATTACTAATTCCAATCAACAGACTCCTTTCTGGATTTGGGCTAACCAAATGGGGCAGATTCCCCAGTCGTCTAAATTTATTCAAACAGGAGAAATTAACCTGGAATTGACAAATCAATTCAAAAATCAAAATACAATTTTTGTGGCAGGCAGAGCATTTGGATTAAAAGGGGAAGAAAGCCATTTTGAATTTACTGAATTATTTGCCGGAATTAAATTGGGTAAAATCGTAGCTCAGCTTGGTTCCAGGGCAGATCAATTAATACAGTCAGGATTATCGTCTTCTAATGGAAATCTTTTGAATTCACGCAATGCCAGGCCTTATCCATCCATATCACTGGCGTCCGATGGATTTATACAAGTAGGTAAAAGGGATTTTTTTGTTTCCGGAAAATGGGAAGAGGCAATTCTTTTTGACGAACGAATTATTGATAAACCCCGCTTGCATCATAAAAATATTTTTTTCAGGGTAGGGGAAGTAAAGAAGTTTCAACTTGAATTTGGAATCGACCATTATGTTTTTTGGGGAGGTACTTCAGCAGTTTCCGGTCCTCAACCCGATGGTTTTACTGATTATTTGAGGGCTATCCTGGCAATGAAGGGTGGCGCTCAACATAATTTAGGAGATCAAAAAAATGTATCAGGGAATTCTTTGGGGCAGTACTTTTTTATTTTCAGGAAAGATTATGAGAAAGTAAAAGCTGAAGTTAGGATTGTCCACCCCTTTGAAGATAAATCAGGGATGGTGATGTTTAATACGATTGATAACCTGTATAGCCTGTATCTGACCTTTAAAGAAAACAAATTTTTACAGCACACTCTTTTTGAACTTATTTATACAAAAAACCAGAGCGGAGACGATATTCAGGATGGTGTTTATATCCATACTAATGGGCGTGACAATTATTTAACCCACTCATTTTACAATTCTGGATTTACATATTTTGGAAATGTAATGGGTAGCCCCTTGTTTTACCCGGTAAATTATAATTCAGAGGGAATATCAACAGGAGTTATCAATAACCGGATTGTGGCTTTTCATGTAGGGGCAGATGGATATTTATCAGATGCATTAATGTGGAAGTTGTTTCTAACTAATTCATTAAATTACGGAACCCATTGGCATGCTTTTGATCAATCAAGAAAGCAGTTTTCAGCATTAGCAGAATTTAATTATATGCTTAAGAGAATCCCTGTTTATTTTAAAGGTTCTTTTGCAATTGACTACGGATCGAATTTAAACAGTGGTATTGAAAAATTAAGCGGAGGAGCACGGTTAACAGTTGGTTGGTATTTGTTATAAGATTAATAATAACGCCTTGTGTGGTTTAATCACAAAGACAACAATGATAATATTTATCTAACTGATAATCAAGGACAGACCCCCTTCTGTCCGTTGGATATCTTCCCCCCAAGGGAGGAAGAACGAGATGGGGGTCGAATTTAAATGGTTTATATTAAGTACTTTAACATTCAAGCCGCACAACGCGTTAATAATATCATAAAATTACTTTTTTTCATTATGAAACCAGGGGTAATTCTTTTCCTTTACCTTTTTATTATTAAATGTATCTTTCAGCAAGTATTTTCTGTCAGCTATTCTTTTCCGATCTGGATTAATATTATAGGATATACCAACTAATAACCTTCCATACAGTCCACTAACAAAGTTTTTATACCCATCTTGAGGAGGAGCTTTAAAATTGTGCACGGCATCCAGGTTGTCATCATTTACATTATTGATATCTGCCATAATATTCAGGCTAATCTTTGTATCCACAATAATCTCTGCTCCAACTCCAATGCCTATGTTAAAATTATCGACATATATAGACACATTTGGTTTGTTTTCATCCCTGCCGGTTTTTGCAAATATGATTTCTTTGTTTGATTTATACATTAATTCCGAAAGTAATTTTGATGCACCTCCTTTAACATAAATGAAGGGAATTATTCGTTTCTTGCGGGGAGATTTGAAATGGTAAGTAATAATAAAGTTCTGATTTATTACTCGTGATCTGTAGATTACAGGCTCAATGCGCATCAATGATATTTTATAATGCCCAAAATGATAAGAGGAAAAATCAGGTGAATCCTGAAATCCACGAAATGCACTGTATTCATATTCAAAACCCACTTCCCAATTTTCAACTATTAGTTTTGATATTCCTGCTGAAAATGTTATTCCCGGGCGGTGGTTCATTTCATTAATGCTTCCACTTAAATCTCTTCTATATTCAGTTAGCACTGAGGAAGTGCCTGTTTTTATTGATATAAGATAGTTTTGCGCCGTTGATCTATTTTTCCAGGTCTGGCTATTAGTATGAATGGCAGTGAAAATCAGAAATAGTATTAACAATCCTTTATACATACTTTTTTTGGATCAAATATCATTATTTGCCAAAATTAGTTAATTAAGATTTATTCTTATAAATTTCAGTTTAGTATTTAGTTAATTGAAATGATTGTAAATAGAAAAATTGAAAAACCTATTAAATTACAATAACGAAATTATAACTTTTCTTAATAAGTTTTGGAGATATATCTTACCAAGCAGGAGGTGAAGAAGGCGGGGAAGTAGCTTGAGCCTCTTTTGGCGTAAGTATTATCATAGTTGCACCTGTAAGTGCAGCATATTTTCCTGCTTTTTTAACGGCTTCCCTGCGTGTGATTTTTTTTGATTTCCGTTTTTTGGTGTTTGTTGATTTTTTCATTGTTGGTTTTGTTTGGTTGTTAATATTTTCAGTTTTTTTAACGCGAAGTTTCGCCAAGGTTTCGCAAAGATTCGCTAAGTTATTTCTCTGCGGTTCTTTGCTCCTTTGTGTCTCTTTGCGTAATATTTTATTAAATAGTTATTGTTTGTTTTTTTACTTGTTATACGCTAAGTTTCGCTAAGGTTTCGCAAGCCTGCCTGCTGGTAGGCAGGGATTCGCTAAGTAATTTCTTTGCGGTTCTTTGTTCCTCTGCGTCCCTTTGCGTTATTTTAATTTTCATAATCTATTCACATATCTCTTAATACCATCTTTTAAAAGTTTCACATTAAAATTAATCAGTAATCCCAGTTTATACCCACCCAGTTTTAAGTAGGTTATAATTTGTGCCTCATGGACATCAGTAAAAGCATCGACTGTTTTTAATTCAATTACTACTTTTTTGTTAACCAACAGATCGATACGATAACCATAATTAAGTTTTACCTCTTTATATATTACTGGCAAGGCTTTTTCTTTCTCAATAACCAATCCGGAATTGAGAAGCTCATAATTTAAACATTCCTGATAAGCTGATTCAAGCAATCCTGGGCCTAATGCCTTATGTACCTCAATTGCTTTCCCGATGATAATATTTGATAATTCGTTTTCAGTCATTTTTTATTGGATACGCGGAGTTTCACAAAGGTTTCGCAGAGATCCGCTAAGATTTGCTTAGTTATTTCTTAGCGGAACTTTGCTCCTTTGCGTCCCTTTGCGTAATATTTTATTTCATCCAACTAATTTTTTTACTAATTATATAATCCGTGCTTTTTATCTGAACAATATAAATTCCGTTTTTCTTGCCTGAAAAATCCAAATGAATGGATCCCTCTGCCCCCGATTTATAAAAACAAATTTTCTTTCCGCTTATATCAAAAACAGTCACAAGTGTTTCATTTCTTATATTTCTTAATAATATTTTTTCCTGCTGAGGCATTGGAATAAGCAATATATTATTTATTTGTTTTGATATCCCGGTTGAAATGTTTTTTCCCACCTGAAGGTAAAATCTTCCAATTCCACTTGTAATCAGTGAAGTTGAATATATGCTGATTTCATTATTAAATGGAATGGTTTTATTTTTAAACTTGTCCAGCAATACAATATTTATATCGTCGGGCCAGTCTTTGGTATCTACATTAAATTCAAGCAAGGTATTTTCCGGAGCATCAATGCCAATGGGAATAATTTGTGTTTTATCAAAGTCATTTGGCAGGCATTGAACCATAAAATCTACATCGTTATCTTCGATTAACCTTGTGTAAAGAGAAAAATCAGTATCGACTTTAAATGCACCGGCATCATAACCTATGTCCAGCCCGGCTGTCATTTGTTCATTAAAAAGAATATTTGTTTCTGAAAACTTATCGTCTGTTCTTATTGTTAAACAAATTGCAGGCCAGGGTGCTTCACCTGATTTAAAACTGGCATTTGACTGGTTTGCCTGCATGGCAGTGGTGAAACTTACTAAAGAAGAACCGGAACGGGCTTTAACAAAAAATCCCTGCGCACTCTGCAGGTAATTCTGTACCAATGAACCCGAACCAGCATTGTTGATTATTTTGTAATCATTTCTTCCTTCGACATAATTATCTTGTTCATCCCATAAATATAGGGCTGTATAACTTGGATCAAGGTTGCTACTGTTAACCGTAAGAAAATTATTTGTAGCATCAGCAAACTTGGTGGCATTAATGGCAACAGGGTAGGGATTCCCAACCAGATTCCAGCTATTTCCAGCATCCGAAATCGAAACATTAATATTTGAAGAAATAACGGTGCCGGTAAAAGTTACCGTCCCATTTGTTTCCCGCCTAATATTATAGCATTTCCCTAAGGTCAGGTTTCCTGAAGTTGATGAGGTAAAATAATCATTCCAGTTATCTGAAGTTGTGTTATAGTCCATCATCCCGTAGTCACTTTCCGATTGTGGGATGTTGTTTCCCGATTCTGTTAATAAGGAATTAATACTTTGCCCTGAAACAGGTGAAGATATCATATGCCACCTGCTTCCGGTAATATATCGTTTATAAGAAACATTTCCTGAGACAACCCCATTGACGATTAAAGACCCATTATTTGATGCATCGGAATTAATAGTTAAGGTGCCATTACAAGTTAATGTATCACCAGAGTTAATGGTTAATGCATAACCTGCTGTTATACTTCCGTCATCAATGGCACAATCGGCTGTTACTGTAACATCATGGCTGATTGTTACATCGGTAATTTTTCCGGGGATACCGTTTGTCGTATTCCATGTAGAGGTTTCGTTCCAGTTGCCGGATGCAATAGTGCTTGTTGTTGATGGGTAACCCAAAGTAAATGTATTTGAATTATGCATTTCCCAATTATCAACATTATTGCAAGAGGCAAGAATTTCACTTTTTGTTCCCTGAGAAATTGTATTATTATATTTACCATTATCTTTTTCATAATTATCGTGTAACCAGATAGCATTGGTTCCGGTAGTTAAGGTATTTGGTAAATCAGACATGTAATACGATGTATTAGATGTACTTATATTATCCCAGTTTGAGTTATCAGTAATACCGTAATCCGAACCTGAAGATTTTTCATAATTTAAATGTATTCCGGCAATAAAGGTTGGTGTATAATTTTCGGCATCATCAGTTTGAAAAGCGAATAATTGATCCCCTTCAGCTGCTAATGCGAAGGTTCCGGTTCCGGAAATACCTTCAATAGTTCCTTTCCCCTGAATAATTTGCCACCCACTTGAATTGCTGATTACAACCATATCTCCTGCCAACAAACCTTCTGAGGGGACAGTAAATTTTTTAATACCTTCATAAGAATTATTCCAACCAGGTGTTTCGTCAATATATCCACGATCGGTAAAATATATTATTTCACTTCCTGCAATTACAGTTGTTGCAATAAATGAAAATTGGTCATCGCCATCCGAGTTTACTCCGGTAAATGCAATGTCACCGGCCGAAAGTTGGGATTTTCCAGAAATAGGGAGAAAAAGAAGGATTAGAAGAATGGTAATTATTAGAACCGATTTGTGATGGACTTGGTGACTGAAGGTTATTTTTGCCTGGGATAACATAAATATAGTTTTTGGGTTGAATAACTGTATAAAGG